>CAZLBS010000099.1:0-4639 GCA_964557505.1 uncultured Nitrospiraceae bacterium
GCGGCGAGGCCGATGCCGCCATGCGCTGCATACCGTGGCCACACGGGGGCCTGCTCGCGCAGGTCTTCGTTGCCGCTCGCGGAAGAAGCGGCTGGCACGGAGCCCGGCGCTCCGGAGCTTCCTGGCGGGGGCTCGGGCCAATCCGCCAGCACCTCCTGCGCCATCGCCCGCGCCCGCTGCGAAAACTCGATTTCGGCGGGCCGTTGCCATTGAGCGCCAGGAGGAGCCCCTGCGACCTTTTCGTACCCCGCCTGACGCCAGCCCTCTTCACGGCGCTTGTCGCGGCTGAGTTGGCTTTCCTGCAGCACTTCCACCCGGTCGGCGGAATAGCGCCTCCACGTCGATTGGCTGGGATCCCAAGGCGTGTCAGGCCGCACCTCGACCATGCCGCGGATATCCATCTCCCGGTAGAAGCCGCCGAAAGGCGCCCCGCCATCGACCCGAATCATATAGGTCCGGAGTTCCTCGTCTTCTTGAGCGAAAACGGAAAACGCGCCCAGCGCCATTGCCATCAAGATGAGCATTCGCATGCATTGAGTATAAGATGGGGCTGCGCCGCCGCACAATCCCAACGGACAGGGCGCCACGAAACGCCGCCTACATCAGAGGGCCCAGGCGCGAAAAACTTACGGAGCCGATGCTTGATGCCACGATTGGCGTTCACTCGTTCAACAGCCGCTGCACTGCTCATGCCCGCCTGCCTGCTCGCGGCCATGCTCTTGCCTGCCTGCAGCACGGGGCCAAAACCGCCCATCGAACCGCCCTCGGCTGAAGCGCCCGCTCCCGATGCGCCGGTCGCTACCTTTCCCCGCATCAGTCTCAGCAAAGAGCGCACGACAGTCGGCAATGTCGTGCGTGAGATTGGCGAAGAATTTGGCGGCGGCATCGCCGTGATGAATGGCGCCGAGAATTTTGAATTGCGCAGCCTCTCGTTTGCTTCCGCACCCTTCGAACGCGTGGTCGAAGAGATTAGCAGCCAGACCGGTTTGGCCGTGCAACAAACGCCTTATTACTATTTTTTGTATCCCGAGGGCTACGAAAGCCTCACGCGCATTTCGCTCGCACGCGATCTCGATGGCCCCTACGCAGACGTGACCGCGGCGGCGACATTTGGGGCGCACCTCAAGTTGTACACCGTGCTGAAATGGATGAGCGAGGCACTCGGCCTGACGCTTGTGGCCGACAACGCCATCGCGGAATCCCGCGTCGGCGAACTCGCCATCGGCGACGTGCCCCTGTACGCGACACTGGAAGCGATCCTAAAGACCGCTCGGGTTCCTGCCTTTCGTGTCGACGCCACGGAGGACTACGTGTTTTTTGGCAATCCCAATGCGCTGCTGCGGCGTCAGACCCTCACAAACGAAGCTGTGCTCGACCAGGACATGAGGGCGCACCTGGACAAACGCGTGACCCTTCGCATCCCCTATCCGCCGCCCGACTCGGCCACCGTACTGCTCGAGTCCGATGCCATCATCTTGAGCGAGGCGTTGCCCATGCTCACCGCGCAATTGGGCCTCCCCGTCGTCGCGGAGCGGGACATGAGGGAGTTTCCGGTGAACCCCGTCACCATGCAGGATGTGCCCATTGGCGGCGCGCTCGACTTGCTCATCTGGCAATGGCCGCCGCCCGAGTTCGGCTATCAGTTCGTGCGCGATCGCATTGTGATCCGGCGGCTCACGCCGGATGAAATCTTGGAGGCTGTTGGCGCGGTACCCCTCGAATGACGCCGCGCCCTACATAAATTCGTTGATGAGGGCTTCGAGGTATTCCTGGCGGCCGCTCTGCACCTCCGGCTCGCCTTGCTTGAGCGTATACGCCTCGAGGCTTTCGAAATCTTCCTTGCCCTGCTCGATGGACTTGCCGATGCCCTTGTCCCAGCCCGCATAGCGCTGCTTGACGAACTTCTCGAGGCGCTTGTCCTTATGCATGGCCGCGGCGATCTTGAGGCCGCGTGCGAATGCATCCATGCCGCCGATGTGCGCGTGGAAGAGATCCGCCGGGTCGATGGACTGGCGGCGCAATTTCGCATCGAAATTCAACCCGCCCGTTTTGAAGCCGCCATGCTTCAGCAGCACGTACATCGTCAGCACATTCTGGTAGATGTCGGTCGGAAACTGATCGGTATCCCAACCAAGCATGAGGTCGCCACGGTTCGCATCCACCGAGCCTAAGATGTCGTTGGCCGCCGCGAAGGTCAGTTCGTGGAGAAAGGTATGTCCCGCCAGCGTGCCGTGGTTGGCCTCAAGATTCAGCTTCAAATGCTGCGTCAGGTCGTAGTGCTGCAAAAACGCGTAGCACGCCGCCGCGTCGAAATCGTATTGATGCTTGGTCGGTTCCTTGGGCTTCGGCTCAATGTAGAACTGCCCCGTGAATTTGATCTTCTTCTTGTAGTCCGCCGCCATGTGCAGGAACATGCCGAGATGGTCGAGTTCCCGCTTCATGTCCGTGTTGAGCAGCGTCTCATATCCCTCGCGGCCGCCCCAAAAGGTATAGCCCTTGCCGCCCAAGTAATGCGTGACCTCAATCGCCTTCTTCACCTGCGCCGCGGCATGCGCGAAAACCGCGGGGGAGGGATTCGTTGCCGCGCCCGCCAAGTAGCGCCGGTGCGCGAAGAGGCATGCGGTCCCCCACAGCAGCGTCATGCCATGGTCCTTCTGCAGCTTCTTCGCGAACTTCGCCATATGGTCCAGATTCTTGTTGGTCTCGGCGAGCGTCTCGCCCTCCGGCGCAATGTCGCGATCATGAAACGTCCAGTACTTCACGCCAAGCTTGGTATAAAACTCGAAGGCCGCGCGCATCGTTTCTTCGGCAACGTCCATCGCGCTGCCAGCATCGTTGTATGCGCGGAGCATCGTCGGCCCGCCGAACGGATCAGTGCCCAGACCCTTGAAGCTATGCCAGTAGCACACCGAAAACCGGAAGTGCTCCTCCATCGTCTTGCCCAGCACTTTTTCCTTCGGGTTGTAGTGCTTGAACGCCAGCGGATTCTTGCTGTCTGGCCCCTCAAACTGAATCGGCTTGATGCCCGGGAAATACTCTTTCATCGCGTGCTGCCCCCGTCGTGAAGTCCCTTGCCCTCAATGCTTCTGCAACTCTGACCCAAACACCCCGCAGGGCGCAACCCCGCCCAGCCAGTTGACTCCCGCCCGCGCACGCAGTAAGCTAAGCCATCATCCCGAGAGCGGGATTAACTCAGTTGGTAGAGTGCCAGCTTCCCAAGCTGGATGTCGCCGGTTCGAACCCGGTATCCCGCTCCAGTGTAAGACGTCGTCGAGATTCGATTTACGGCCTGCATGCCGCCGGGCAGTCGCGACAGCAAATGTGTATAGATTACACATTCGCCAAGGAGGCGCGACGCATGCCGAGGGGACGGCGCATCCGGAAGAAGCCCCGCACGTAAGTATTCAGTAACTGTTCGTCGTTGTTAACACCGTGTGAGCTACAAGAGCTATAACGCACATGCGTGCTTGCCAGGGTCTTTATGCCCGGGCCGCCAGGCTCACGTGCTTATTGGTCGTGGGCGCGGTTGCGATGGCAATTTGCAGCGCTTTCCGTGTGGCGAGGGAGGGGCGGTTTTTATGCCGGCACGGCATCGCGAATGCGCCTTGCTTTGGGATCTGGAATGGGCACGGCGGCGAGAAGGGACTTGGTGTAGTCGTGTTGCGCATCGCGGAAGACCTGTTGCACAGGGCCGGTTTCGACAAGCTTGCCCTTGTTCATGACGGCGACGGTATCGGCGAAGTTTTGCGTGACGCCGAGGTCGTGGGTGATGAACAGATACGTCAGGCCCAAGCGGTCCTGCAAGTCATTCAAGAGGTCGAGTACCTGAGCGCGAATGGTCACGTCGAGCGCGGACACGGCCTCATCGAGCACGATGAAGTCTGGCTCTACGGCAAGGGCACGGGCGATGGCGATGCGTTGGCGTTGGCCGCCGCTGAATTCATGCGGATAGCGGCTGGCCGTATCGACCGGAAGTTCGACCAGTTCGAGCAGCTCTGCGATGCGCGCGCGGCGCTCCTTGGCCGGCGCGAGATCATGCACGGCGAGGATCTCCCCGAGCATGCCCGACACGCTGATGCGCGGATTGAGCGAGCCGAAGGGATCTTGAAATACGATCTGCATGCGCCGCCGCAGTTCGTGCAATTGGTTTGGGGGCAGCGCGGTAACCTCGCGCCCCGCAAACCGAATGCTGCCGCTCGTGGGTTCGATGAGGCGCAGCAGGCTGCGCCCCGCGGTCGTCTTCCCGCTGCCCGATTCACCGACCAGTGCCAGCGTCTCGCCCTGCTTGATGGTGAAGGAGATGCCGTCGACCGCGCGCACGTGGCCCTCGGCACGCTGAAAGAACCCGCGCTTAATCGGGAAGTGCTTGACCAGGTCATGTACCTCGAGCAACGGCTCGTCGGTCTCTGCTGCTCCGGTTTCCGGCGCGGGCGCGGGGGAGAGGTCGATGCGCGGAACGGCGCTCAGCAACTTCTGCGTATACGCCTCTTTCGGCGCTTCATAAATCGGGTTGGTGGCCGCATGCTCGACAATCTTGCCGCGATACATGACGTAGACTTCATCGGCCATCTCGGCGACGATGCCGAGGTCGTGGGTGATGAGCAAGATGCCCATGCCAATCTCCTGGTGCAGCTCGAGC
>CAZLBS010000099.1:4649-5305 GCA_964557505.1 uncultured Nitrospiraceae bacterium
CGAGGGCCGTGGTCGGTTCATCGGCAATGAGCAGCTTCGGGCGGCACGCGAGCGCCATGGCGATCATGGCGCGCTGGTTCATGCCGCCGCTGAATTCATGCGGAAACGAGCGCGCGTTCTCCGCCGCGCGCGGTATGCCGGCATGCTCCAAGAGTTCAATGGTGCGCTTCCACGCCTCCGTTGGACTGACCTGTTGGTGGAGCCGGATGGCCGCGCTGATTTGGTCGCCAATGCGAAAAACCGGATTCAGCGAAGTCAGCGGCTCTTGAAAGATCATGGAGATGTCATCAAGTCGCGCCCCTCAAAGATGGCGCTGCCAGATACGATGCGGCCTGGAGGCGTTGGGACTAGGCGCAGCATCGACAGCGCCGTCATGCTTTTGCCGCTGCCGCTCTCGCCAACCAGCGCCACCGTTTTGCCAGCCGGAATGTCGAGGTCGATGCCATCAATCGCGCGGACCGATTGCGTTTCTGTCTCGAAGTGCACCGCCAAATTGCGAATGCTCACGACGGGCTCTGGCTGGGCTTCAGGCGGCATCGCGGCTACTCCCGGAACCGCGGGTCCATTGCGTCCCGCAGCGCTTCGCCCACCAGATTGAAGGAGGTGACCGTCACAAAAATGGCCAGCCCTGGAAACACCACGAGCCACCATACGCC
>CAZLBS010000099.1:5315-9504 GCA_964557505.1 uncultured Nitrospiraceae bacterium
GACCAACTGTTGCGATTGCTTGAGCAACTCGCCCCACGTGGGTGTGGGCGGCTGCACGCCGAAGCCCAGGAAGGCCAGGCCCGACTCCAGCAAGATCGCCCCGGCCACGCCGAAGGACGCGTTGACCAATACAGGGGCCAGCGAGTTGGGCAGAATATGGCGGAACATAATGCGCGTATTGCCGAGGCCAGCCGCGCGCGCCGCCATCACGAAATCGCGGTGACGCAGCTTGATGAATTCCCCGCGTGTGAGCCGGGCGGGCCCAGTCCACGAAAGCAGCCCAATGACGAGCATGATGACCCAAAGTTTCGGCGGCAAAAAGGCAATGGCCGCGAGCAAGAGAAAGAACGTGGGAATGCTCAACATGATCTCAATGAGCCGGCTGATGATGTTGTCCACCCAGCCGCCGTAATAGCCCGCGAGCGCACCAAGGGGGATCCCGATCAGCAGGCTGATGCCCACGCTGATGAACCCAATGGTCAGCGAAATGCGGGCGCCCCAAATCATGCGGGACAGGACATCGCGCCCGCGATCATCGGTCCCGAGCCAATACGTCGCGTTCGGGGCCGATTGCCGGTCCCGCACGAACTGGTTGAGCGGCGAAAAGGGAATGGGCGCGCGAACGGCAGCATCGCCCTCCGCGGGTTCCCAAGACTTAAAGTTGTTGTACAGGTTGCGCCGGTGCAATTCGTCGTATTCGATGACGTTCGGAAACCAGTAGGCCTTTCCGTCCAGGGTCATGTAGATCGGCACATCGTTGGCGAGGAAGGGGGCCAACAAGGCGATGAGCGCCAGGAATAGAATCACGGCAAGGCCGCCCATGCCCCATTTGTTTTTGCGGAACTGCCGCCATGTGACGGCCCAGAATCCCTGACCGGCTGGCGCGCTCATTTCAGGGTGATCCTCGGATCGGTCACGGCGTAAAGGATGTCTGATATGAGCAGGCCAATCAGCGTCAGCACCGCCGAAAAGACCAGCCCGCCCATGATCATGGGGTAGTCCCGCTGCAAGATCGCTTGGAACATGAGCCGGCCCATGCCCGGGATGGTGAAGATCTGCTCGATGATGACGCTGCCGCCAATGAGCGCAGGCAGCAACGTGCCGAGCAGCGTCAAGATGGGAATCAGTGAATTTCGCAGGGCATACCGAAAAATGACCGTGCGCTCTGTAAATCCGTAGGCCCTCGCGGTGCGGATGTAGTCCTGCTTCACCACTTCGATCATGCCCGAGCGCATGTACCGGGAGAGGCCCGCGAGGCCTGCATAGGTGAGGCAAAACACGGGCAGCACCAAATGCCAGATGCGGTCGAGCAGCCACGGGAAAAAGCTCATCTGCCCCGCGTCAAAAGAATTCAGCCCAAATGACGGGAAGATGTTGAGATATTCGCCGCCGCACAAATACAGAATGAGCAACATGGCGACCCAGAAACTGGGCAGGCTGTAGAGAACAAACAGGAGGAACGTGATGATGGTGTCGCTGAGTGCGCGGTGGTGCGTTGCGCTGTAGACGCCAATGGGAATCGCAATGACATAGGCGAAGAAAATGGAAATGAGATTGAGCTGCAGTGTAATGGGCAAGGCTTCGGCCAGACGGTCCACCACCGGGCGCTGGTCGGTGTAGCTGGTGCCTAAGTCAAGCGTAAACAGCCGCTGCAGCCACAAGAAATACTGCACATGAATCGGCTTGTCGAGGCCGTACAGCGCCTTTGTTTCCTCGATGATTTCCAGCGTGGCCGCGTCGCTGAGATTGGCGCCATCCCCCGCCAGCAATTGCGTATAGATGGGGCTGCCGGGCGCCAGCTGAATCATGAAAAACGTAATGAGACTGATGCCGATAAACGTCGGGATGATGAGCAATAGTCTGCGAAGGATGTAGGCGAGCACGCGTGAATCGACTTTCCAGTTATGTAGTCACGGACAACAGCGCCAGGAATGCTCGAGAAACAATTCGCAGCGGCGGCGGGCGCATGTCATGCGGGCAGCTAGTATTTTTGCAAGGCTTGCGGCACCCACCATTCTTCCGCGTCGAGGCCGTATGGATAGATGGTTACATTTTGAAAGCGTTTGCTCAAGGCGATGAGATCATCGCGCACGAAGAGGAATGTATAAGGCTGGTCTTCATGGAGCATGGCGTGCAGCCGGTGATACATCTGCACCCGCTCGCCGCGGTCGAAGACTTGCCGGGCCTCTTCAAGCAGTTGATCGACCTCCGGGTTTTCATAGCCCACGCTGTTCGAGCCATTCACCACGGCCTGGCTGCTGTGCCAGATCTGATAGGGGTCGGGGTATGGCACGGCCCCCCAGCCCAGCATGCACGCCTCGAAGTCATGGCTTTTGACGCTCTCCAGGAACGTGGCCCATTCCAATTGCCGAATGCTCATTTCGATGCCAGCGCTGCGCAGCGATTCTTGAAAGATTGTAAGGATTTTCTCGCCGGCCGTGTTGTCGCTCGTCGTGACGACTTCAAAGCGGAACTCCTGCCCGTCCTTGTCGAGCGTGCCGTCGACGTTCGTATCTTCCCAGCCTGCGGCGGCCAGTTGCGCCTTCGCCTGCTCGGGGGCATAGGGCCAAGGCTCGACATCCTGATTGTATTCGGGCTCTTTCGGGAAGAACGGCCCCGATGTGATTTCAGCGAGCCCATAATAAATCTCATCGCGGATGAGTTGCCGATCGAGCAGCATCGTCAGCGCCTGACGGACGGTCTTGTCCTGAAACATGGGGAGCCGCAAATTATAGCCAATGTAGCTGTAGCCTGGCCGCAAATAATTGAGTTTGTCGTAC
Source organism: uncultured Nitrospiraceae bacterium (assembly GCA_964557505.1). Lineage (GTDB taxonomy): Bacteria > Hydrogenedentota > Hydrogenedentia > Hydrogenedentales > CAZLBS01 > CAZLBS01. The sequence goes on from CAZLBS010000099.1 coordinate 8,096, forward strand.
TGGGCTTCAAACCGAGGGCCGCTGGTTTGGTTTTGCCACTGCTCGGCGGTCAGGTTCATCAAGTCCATATTGCCCTGCTTCAGCACCTGCAAGGCGGACTGTTCATTCGTAATCACTTTGTACACGCGCTTCATGACGTGCGGCTTCTCGCCCCAGTAGTTTTCGTTGCGCGCCAGCACGATCTCCTGTCCCGTCGTCCACGACTCGAAAACGTATGGGCCAGAGCCAACCGGCTCGCGGTTGGCGGGGTGTGTATTGAAATCGCCCTCGCCGTATATGTGTTGCGGCAAAATATCGAGCAGGCCGATCACGATAGGATGCTTGAAGTATGGCTTGCTGCAGGTAAACTTGACGGTGCGTTCATCGATGATTTCGGCGCTGAGGATGTCGGCGTAATAGTTGCGGACATTCGGCGCGTTCGTCGCCGGGTCCTTGATGATGTCGAGACTGAACTTCACATCTTCCGCGGTGATGGGTTCGCCGTCGCTGAAGTAGATGTCCTCCTTGAGACGGTAGGTATAGGTCAGATGATCCTCGGAAACCTCTACGCTTTCAGCGAGAACCGGCCTGAGTTCAAGCGTCTCATTGTCGAACTCCATCAACCGCTCGATGATATTGGCAAGAATCTGCGTGGAGTAGAGGCTCGAGTCGGTATGCGGATTGAGGCTGCCGGGCTCGACGGGCATGTGGGCGATCAACCAGCCGCCATCCACCGGGGTGTCGTAGTCGGCTGTATCCGCTTTTGGTTCCCCGTTTGCCGTTGCGCCGTTGGACTGTTCGCTGCCCCCGCACCCGGGAAGCGGCGCCATGAGGAAAAGACATGTGAACAAAATGGACGCGGCAACGAGCGGCTGCTTCATCGAGATCTCCTTTTGGCGGGATGTCTCCGGCCATGGCCTCTGAACAAGCATCGTAGCAAATGCCGCGCCGTGCCTTAAATGCGTGACGGGCCGGCAGCCATCCGTGGCCACCGGCCCGCCTTTATGAGGAACCCCCTAAGCGGGAGGGGGGACCTGTCTTGCTCGAGCTACGCCCGGAAGTTCAAGAACACGTCGGCCGCTGTCCCCTCCGTGCCATCGGTCCGCCGGAAGGAGGAGAGCTGCGCAAGGCGATTGCCGTCGGCCGCGCGCTCGTTCACATTGCGGTCGCGCAAGTCGATGGATTCAATGCCCGCGCTGCGAAGGCTGATCAGCTCGCCCGCTTCGGTCTCGCCATTTCCGTTGTCGCGGAAGAGAAGCAGGTCGTCGAACACGGCATCGTTGCGGTCGATGCGGTTGTCGCCGTTCGAGTCGAAGCGGCGCAATTCCGCGAAGCCATTCGCCGCGCCGTTTTGATCGCCAAACAACTCAGCCCCATTGTCGATAGCGCCGTTGCCGTTGCGGTCGAGCGCCAAGAAGGCATCGCCGCCT
>CAZLBS010000100.1:0-6188 GCA_964557505.1 uncultured Nitrospiraceae bacterium
AGTGAATACCATGCAAGCCGTAAAAGTTCCGTTAACTTTGGGTCAATACACTAGCAGGTCAGCGTTCGAGGGAAGCCCGCGCGCTGACGACACAGTCGTTCATGCTGACGCCCATGAACGCATTGCCAGCGAAGCGGAGGCCGTGATGATCGCGCTCAGCCGCGGCAACAGCATTAAGCACCCGCTGATGCTCGAGGCTGTACTGCGGGATGGCATCGCGGTGCCGGTAGATGCGTACGAATTCCGGCGCAGTGCCGATACCGAGCAAGCTGGCGCTCTCGCCAGCCACAAGATCAAGCAATTCCTCATCGGAAAGATTGACTGCTTCTGGGTCCAACGCCCCCCCAATCATGGTCCGCAGCAGCACATATTCTGGCGGCGCCTGGTGCGGAAAGACCGACGAGGTCCAGATGCAGCCGAGAATGCGGCGGCGTTCGAATCGGGGGACCAAGAAGCCGAAGCCGTCTGGCTCGCGGCTGACCTGCTCTCGCCGGTAGGCGGTACATACCACGCTGATATCGCAGCCATGCAGACGGCTCAATTCGCGGCTGGCTTCTGGCGCAAGGCCGCTCACCAGTTGCGCGGTCACGGGCGCGGGAGCAGCCAGGATGACCCGCTGCGCCTCCAATGGCTCCTGCTGGTCGATGTCGATTCGGTAGGCGCTTCCCTGTTTCTCGACGCGCAAGGCACGGGCGTTCAGCTGCAACGCCGGTCCAAGGCTCGCGGCCGCAGCACGCGGCAATTCGGCAATACCCTCTTCGAAGGTCGTCAACGTACCGCCTGGACCAGCAGCGCTTCCCCGTTTCTTTGCTGTTCCATTCGCGCCCTGTTTTTGTTTCGAAAGCATGGCGCGGAACAAACTACCATACTCCCGTTCCATCTCATGCATTTTCTTGAAACAGTGACGAAGCGAGAGGTTTTTGGCGTCGCCGCCAAAGACACCGGTGACCATCGGGACGACCATGGTGTCGGCGGCTTCTTTTCCGATGCGCCGGGCAGCGAAATCGTAGATGGTCTCCGGTTCATCATCCTGTTTCTGACGGACGAAGGGCTCCATAAGCAGGCGCGCTTTGCCGGCGAGCGACAGGAGGGGGCTGAAGAAGAAGCGCGGCGGCATGACGATTTCGACGAGGGCGCCATTCTTGACGATGAACCGGCGCGCGGCTGCCTCATTGGCCTGAACGAGGGCGCCGTCAAGTCCAAGGTCGTGCACGAACTCGAGCATCTTGGGCTCGCGGTCAAGAAATCCGTTGGGCCCCCAATCGCATTGAAACCCCTCCGCATGCTCGGTGCGCGCCCAGCCTCCGGGCGCGTCAGATGCTTCGAGCACGCGGACGGCATCGAGCCCTTCGTTTCGTGCCGCATAGAAGCCGGCGCACAGCCCGGTAATGCCGCCGCCGATAACGCAGGTGTGAACACTGGTCATGCCAAACTTTCCAGCCGATGTGCTCCGCCGGGGAGCGCGTGATGCGTGCCGCCCCCCAGCATGCGGTAACGCTGTACGTGTTACAACATATTCGAACACATGGCGTTGTGCGAAGGCGTGGGGCGGGTGCTACCATTCGGCGTTTCTTCTGGGGGCGGGGGACAGTCGGCATGCTCATGGCAGGCTTCAACACGGGCGCATTGCGCAAGTACGACATAGGACGGGTTTTGTCGCTGGCGCAGCAGACGCAGATGCAGGCGATCGAGTGGGCGGAGCAGCCGCATGCCCCTGCTTCGCTTGGGACCAAGGCCCAGGAGCTGCGCGAGCGTGCGGCTGATGCAGGCCTCGAACCGGTCCTCTACGGGTCGTACTACCGCTTGAATGAACCGTCCGATTCACCGCCCCTCGAACAAGTGCTCGACACGGCCGCGGCCCTTGGCACGCCTACGGTACGCGTATGGGCCGGCAAAACCTATGGCGGCGAAATCCGGGAAAGCTACTGGAACGCGGTTGCGCGCGAGGGGCGCCGGGCGGCGGAGGCCGCTGCCGAACGCGGCCTGCAACTCGCCATCGAGTTTCATCAGAACTCGCTGAACAATACCGAGGAGCACTGGGACCGCCTGCGCGAATCGATCGAGCACCCTGCCGTGAAGACGATGTGGCAGCCGCTTCCCGATGAAGAAACCGAGAAAGCGCATGGGCGTCTGAAGCACTTCATCCCGCACTTGGCGCATATTCACGTGTATCACTGGGAGCATGGCGTACGGATGGCATTCGATCGCGGTTGGCAAGCATGGCTGCGGTATGTGCGCGCGTTCGAAAACGTGTCCTCGCGGCATGCGCTCATTTTGCAAATGGTCGAAGGCGACACCTTCGAGCATTTCCTGCGCGACGCCGATACCGTGGTAAAGCTATCGAACATCAAGCTCGGGTAAAGAAACAGGCGCGGCCCAGCCATGCCAGACCGCGCCAGACGTTCGAGGCCGCAGAATGCTAACGCGCCTTCATGGCCGCCGCGCCGTCCAAGGGCTGCCAGGGCGCGCCGAGTGCGCGGAACAAGGCCTGGCCCACTTCGGCATTCGTGGTGTAGGGCCCGCGCCGCGGATCTTCTTCGCCGGCCATCTCCACCAAAAGCTCGCTTCCCGCGCCCTTGACGTAAAGCGGCACAAGCTGGTTCGTGTGCCCCCCGCTGTTGAACTGAAACTCGGGCATGTTGCCTTCGCCCTTGCCCACGACCTCGGTCCATTCCGGATCCGAATCGGGACCGGTGACGTAGCCCGTTTCATGGTCTCCCGTCACGATGACGAGCGTCTCTTCCCAAGAGCTGTGCTGCTCGACCCAGCGGGCAGCGGCGGAAACCGCGTCGTTGAAGGCTTTCATCTCCTCGATGAGCCTGCCCGCATTGTTGCCATGTCCTGCCCAGTCCACGGCCCCGGCTTCTATCATGACGAAGAATCCATCTGGGTCGTTATCAAGGACGTTCAGCGCCGCGCGCGTCATGTCGGCCAAGGTGGGCACGTCTTCGTTGAAGGGCACTTCAAAGGCATCGGCCATGTCATCGCCGCCGCGATCTTTCTGCAAGGTGCTCGAAACGCGCGGGATGCCTAGCACGCGGCGGGGCGTATCGCCCTCCTCGAGCGCGAGAAAATCCTCTTTGGTCTCGATAAACGACCACTGATCGGGCAGGCTGTCTCCGTCGGCATCGCCGCCGGCCTGATTCGACGTAATCGCCTTCCAGCCGCCCTCGCCTCCGTAGATGCTGTAGTCGATTTCCTCTTCGGACTTCGGCTGCGCATCTTCATCGTATTCCGGGTGGCCGGCCCCCATAATGACCTCGGCGGCACTGCCGTGAACCATCTGACTGATAATGAGCGCGTAATCGTTGCGGCTGGCCGCGTGCGCCAGAAAGGCCGCGGGGGTCGCGTGAAAGAACATCACATCGGAAACCACGCCCGTGGCCTTGCCTAGGGCTTCGGCATGCTCGGCGACGGTCGGCACGATGGTCTCATCCTCGAGCATGCCAATGCGCCCGCTCTGCGTGCGATGCCCCGTAGCGAATGCCGTCCCAGAAGCGGCCGAGTCCGTCGCGCGCTTCATGACCCACTTGAAGTCGGCCCAGGCTTCCTCTGGGTCGTAGACGGGGCTGCCCGCCGCGTAGGTCGCAAGCGCAAGGGGCGTCCATTCGGTGTAAAGGGCGCCCGCGGCATCGCCATAAAGGAAATGCCCAGCCGCTTCTACGGTGCTGTATCCCCATCCATCTGCAATGAGCAGAATGACGTTCTTCGCCGGCGCCGCCGCGGCAGCGAGCGTGATGCCGAGCGCTGCCGCAATGACCGCCAGCTTTGTTCCTATGTGCACTCCGCACATGCTTTCCGTCTGCTTCATCTAATCCTCTCCCGCTTCTATCGATGCCCTCATTGGCAGCGCTGCATGGTACCGTCAATATGTTACGAGGCTGCAAGCCCGGCAAGCTTTTCCTCGTCCACCTCGATGCCCAGACCCGGGCCCGAGGGCACGCGCACCGAGCCGCCCTCCGGAACGAACGGCTCGGCAATGACGCTCTCGCCAAGGAACTGCGGACCGTTCAAAGCAGCGGGATATTTCAAGCCGTAGGCGCTATAGAGAATAAGCGATGCGGCGAGCGAAATGTCCGGGTCTGTCAGTCCAGAGCCGAGGAACATCCTGTTCCGCGCCTGCACAAGCTCGATTTGGGCGCGGGCCGAAAGGAGCCCGCCGCAGCGGGCGGGCTTCATGGCGACGCCGTCGCAACAACCGAGTTCGATGTACTGCTCGAGTTCTACTGGCGAGATCATCCCCTCGTCTACGGTTATGGGTAAAGCGCCCTGCTTTTTCAGCGCCTGATAACCGGTGATGTTGTTGATGGGAATGGGCTGCTCGAGGACGGGGACGCCCACGTCCGCAAGCTTCGGAGCCGCCGCAAGGGCCGTTTCCAAATCGTAGCCGCCATTGGCATCGCACCACAGAAAACCGTCTGGCACGTGTTGCTTGACGATACGGCACATCTCGAGATCGAACGCCGGGTCTGGCGCGACCTTGACATTGAAGTGTTCGAAACCCCGCTGGCGGCCTTGTTCGATGAGCGGCTCGAGGTCATCGAGGGTCTTCGGGTTGAGCGTCCAGCTGAGGGTGAGCCTGCCGCTGGTCTCCCGTCCCCATAGCGCACTGATGTTTTTGCCAAGGCGGCGGCCAATGAGGTCATGCAGCGCAATGTCGATGCCTGCCTTCGTAATGGGCATCCCTGTTGTGAAGCCGTTGGCGATCTCACGGTTCATGGCCGCGTGAATGGCCGCGATGTCGAATGGATTCATGCCCGTGATGATGGGGGCGATGTATTGCTCGATCGTGCTGACGGCCGCCTCGAGCGTTTCGTAGCTCCAGCGCGGCACGGGCACGCTCTCGCCCCAGCCGATCGTTCCATCGCTCGCGGTGATGCGGATGATGACCGCCGGTCTGCCGCTGCCGGACGCAGGCCCCTCAAAGAATTTGAAGCGCATCACGGTTGGATAGAGGATCGGCCAGCACTCCACGCGTTCAATAACCACGTCCTCGGGGGCTTGATCCCGCCATGGCATCGCCTGTCCGGCAGCCGAAATACCGGCCATAAGGCCCGCTCCCATGAAGACCCTCCGGGTCATGCTCATTGCCTCCATCCCTTCTCGCCGCGTGTTGCCTGCCCCTTGCCCCGCACGGACCGCCTGCCATGGCATATTCCATGCCCTGCTGTGCGTTCCTCATCATCGCGTGGCCATGCGCGGGCAGTATACACACCCGCGCGTTGACGGATCATGGTCCCTGTGCTACGCTGAAAAGCAGCAAGTAATCCCTGCTGTGTTCGACACGAGGCCGGATAACTCTTGACCTTAAACTGGAACCGGGAGTCCAACATTCGGGTAGCCTACGGCAAGCCCCCTTCGAGGGGAAGTCGACCGCTACTGTGAGGACACCCCCCTAGCGGGTCTAGGTTCTAGAGTTACCAGCCCGACGGCACGAGCGGGGAGTGCTTTGGCGGAAACCCTCGGGGTTTCCGCCTGACTTTTTTCCGCCGGCACACTGGCACGCTTCCGTCGGCGGACTTGCAGGAAAATACTTGACACGTGCTGCGAAAGGCCCGAACGGCGGGGCAGCGGGCGTTGCAAAGCGTCAAGTGTTTATCATTGTTGAGCATGCGGTGCGCAGGCGGGAGGCTTCTTAGGGCCGCTGGGGGGCATGAAGGCATAGATGCACGTGGCGACAGGGGATATCTCCGAACGGTCTTTCCGGCCATGCCGGGCCTGCGTGCCCGAAAAACCGGAAGAGCCCCGGATTAAGTGTTGACAGTATTGAGCAATTTTGGTAGTCTCGGTCATGAAGGGAAGGCCGGAATAGGGGGGCCGTGCCCTTCGCCTGGGGCCGGCGGGTCGAGGGGGCCCATGTCCAGGCATGATACGAGGCCTGTGCTTGAGGAGCGCGCCCATAGTGTTGTTCACCAAACCGAAAAAGGCACTCGGGGTCGACATCGGGACGCACTCAGTCAAGGCGATCTTGATGTCGCGTGCGGGGGGGCGCATTCGCGTCGAACAGGCAGGATTTGCCGAAATCGACCGGGTGCAATACAACAATGACGCGCTTCTGGCTCAGTCCGATGCGTTGAGCATTGCCACCCAGCACATGCCGCTGCAACAGAGCTACGTCGTCGGGGCGCTTCCAGGGCAGACCATCGTGATTCGGTATCCGCGGTTTAAAGACATGCCGCGCGAACAGC
>CAZLBS010000100.1:6198-9443 GCA_964557505.1 uncultured Nitrospiraceae bacterium
GAACATTCCGTACGAATTGAGCGAAGTCTTCCTCGATTGGTCGCTGCTCGACACGGTAATCGAGGGGGATGAGGCGCTGCTGAAGGTGCTGCTCGTCGCCGCCAAACATGAGAACATCGATGTGCGCGTCCAGGTGGCCGATGGGGCGGGCGTACAATACAGCCGCCTTGGCGTTGATTCGCTGGCCTTGGCCGACGCGGCGGAATGCTGCGGCTTTTTGCAGACCGATGAAACGCTCGCGCTGGTCCACATGGGGCTTGGCAGCACCAGCATCCACTTCGTCAAAGATGGCGTATCGAACTTCATTCGCGATGTCAATTGGGGCGCCCGCGAATTGGTGAATTCCATCAGCAAGCAACGGCGGATCGATTATGATGCGGCCGAGCGGCTGCTGCTTCACGGCGAGCCCGACACCGTAGAACCTCCGATGATGCCCGAGCCGGAACCCGAACCGGAACGCAAACCGCTTTCCGCGGGCGAGAGCGATTTGGACGGCGGCCTGCTCGACCCGCTCGACGACGAGTTGGGCGACCTTGGCGGCCCGCCTCCCGCGCCGGCAGCCCAAGCCAAGCCCGCCGCACCCGCTCAAGCCAGTCTCGATGAGATAATCGAGGCCCCGCTGAACCGTCTCGTGTCGGAATTGCGCCGGTCGTTCGACTTCTACGAGCAGCAGCTCTACGAACGTCCCGTCGATCGCGTGCTGCTGAGCGGCGGCGTCGCGCACTTGAACGGGCTGGCAGATCTTGTGCGGGATGAATTGGGCGTGGAGCGCGTGGAAATTGCGCATCCCGCCGAGAGCAGCTTGAAACTGGGCAGTGATGCATCCATCGCCCAAATGGATACAATGGGGCCGCGGTACATGGTCGCCGTGGGGCTGGCCGCCCGGGGCATGGCGGACTTATAGAAGGCTTCCGGGGGCCGTCCCCACGGGAAACCGCTAGACCGGCACGCACGGCGGGCCTGATGATCGACAATCGCGAGGAGCGTACAGGATGATCCAAGTCAACCTGCTGCCGCACGAGTTGCGGCCCGTAAAGCGCACGCCGCTGCCTTACATCATCAGCGTGCTCGTTTTGCTCATTGCACTCGGCGTGGTTGCCTCCATCTATCTGCAGCAAGTGGCGCGCACGAGCGCGCTCCGGGGTCAGGTCGCCGAGACCCAGCGCGATTTCGACGAACTCAAGGACATCGTCGATGAGGCCGAACGCCTCACGGAACTCAAGCAGCAGCTCGCCGTCAAGATTCAGACCATCAATGAAATCGTGAATGACCGCATCATCTGGTCGGAACAGTTGTGGCGGTTGAGCAAGCTTGCCCCCGAAAACTTCTGGTACAGCGAATTTGAGCAAGACACCAAGCAAGTCACGGTGACGGTCACGGAACCCGATCCGAATGACCCGACGAAGATGGTGACGCGTCCGGACAACCGCACCGTGCCCATGCTTCGTGTGTCCGGCTATGTCATCGAAGGGCAAGAGGGCAGCAAAGACGTCAGCCCCTTCCTGAGCGCCGTGGAAGAGGATCCTGAGTTCGCGGCCATGTTCGAACTCGACAAGCAACAGTTCGGCGATACCGACTTCAACGGCTACCCCGTTCGCAGTTTTACCATCGAGTTTCTCATCGACCGCGGAGGCGCCGCCAAATGATCGAGTTCCTGAAAGGCACGGTAACCCCGCAAGATTGGATCGCGGTCGGCGTTATCCTGGCGGCAACGGCGCTTATATGCGCCGGCTTCTACGTGCTGGTGTATCAGGGGATGGTGGAAGAGCATCAATCCTTGCAGGAAGACTTGGAAAGTTTGGAACAAGACCTGGCACGGGCGCAGGAGATTTCGGAAAACTTCGCCGCGCTCGAAGAAGAGACGCAGAAGTTTCAGCAACTGGTCCAAGACTTCGAACGCCGCCTTCCAGCCAACCGCGAAATTCCGCAATTGTTGAGCCGTTTCGAGGACCTCGCCAACGATGTTGGGCTCGAGGTGCAAGTGGAACAGCTGCAGCGGCAGACCGACCCCCGCAAAGAAACCATCCCCTATCAAGTCGTCGCCTTTGGCGACTTTCACCAGATTGTGCAGTTCATCAATGAACTCGAACGTTTCGAGCGCTATCTCAAGGTTTCGGATATCGAGATTGAAGAGGAAGAAGCGCTGGTCTCCCGGGCGAGCTTCAAGATGAGTACCTTCCGCTTCATCGAGCAGCCGCCGCAGCAGCAACAGCAAGCGGCTGCCCAGGGAGCCCGGTAACAATGGACGAGAAGCAGCGCAAGCAATTCATCATCTTGGGCGTCCTTCTATTTGTGGCCGTCGCCGTTGGGATCTGGCAATCCGGCCTGTTGACCGGCCCGCCAACGCCGGCTGGCGGGGGGACAAGTCCTGCGGCTGCCGGCCGCACCACTCCTAACGCGTTGCCCGCTGGCCGCGTCCAGAGCGCCTTCACCGACGTCGACGTCGATGTGGATGAATTGCTGGAAAGCGTGCAGGAGGTCGACTTTAATTACGGCTTCGAGAAAATCGCGCGCAATCCCATGACGCCGCTTATCGGCGAGGGCGCGGTCATCCAGACGATGGAAAACGAGGGCGCCGTGCGGTCGCTCCCCCTGCAGATTGCACGGGCCATGGTCGTTACCGGCATTGTCCACGATCCATACTCACCGCTCGCGGTGATCGAAAACCGGGTCCAACAAGAGATTGACGTGGTCGGGGTCGGCTACGTGTATGAAATCGGGATCACCGTGCAGTCGATTCTCGAGAACGAAGTGGTTCTCTTGGTCGAGGACACGCCGATTCGGAAGACGCTGGAGGAGCAATAGGCCATGTCCTGGAGAACGCGCATGATCGCGTCCGCGGCAGTCTTGGGGCTTGCACTGCCGTGGATGAATGGACCTGCCGCCAATGCGGCTGGCCGGGCGTGCGGCGCACCGCCTGCCCCGGGCGCCGCGAGCGCCTCTCGCGCAGCCGCGCCGGCAGGCTCGCTGACCGCGCTTTCCGTCCATCCGCAGTCTATCGTCGTGCACGCGGCCGGATATGCGGAGCACCGCGTCCTGACCCTTGACCAGGGGAAACGCGTAGCTATCGACCTCACCCACACCACCAACCGGCTAGACGAGAAGCAGCTTGTATGTACGGACCATGCGCATGTAGCGCGCATACGGACGAGTCAGTTTGCCGTCGACCCCGTCCACATCACGCGGGTGGTGCTGGATCTGAAGCGGTCCGTGCCTGTCGCCATTGAGCACATCCCGGGCGGTTT
>CAZLBS010000101.1:0-4475 GCA_964557505.1 uncultured Nitrospiraceae bacterium
CGCCTACCTCGTCGTGCTGATGCTGCTTATCGGCGAGTATCGTCCCCGCAATGTGGAGTACGTCCAGGAGGATGTGGGAGCGGTCGACATGACACCGTGGAAATACGCCAAGCCCGCCGGGGCGGCCCTCGCCCTCATCGTGCTCGCGATCTACGTCCTCTTCGCCGACTTCAGCGTGCTCACGCAAGGCTCATAAGTTGACCGTCTCGGCGCCCGGCTGATAGTCTATGCGCTTGTCTGCCGGGCATTCTTCTGGCATGCTGCCTTGCCTGTTTGTGGTGCGAGCGGCGTGCTGTGCCCATGGAACAGGCGGCTTCGGCGCATGGGCTGGAGAATCCTGTGATGGGCGAGTGGCGGAACTGGCAGACGCGCAGGATTTAGGATCCTGTATCGAGAGATGTGCGGGTTCGAGTCCCGCCTCGCCCACCATTGCAGCGTGATGATCATTGCATGCCCCCCGCGGCAGCCCCATAGAAAGAGGTTGTATTTCATGGCCGAAGAAGAGAACGAAGGATTGGCAGAAGCAACGCCCGGCGAATACGAAGAAGGGCTTGCGCCAGCAGCGGTGGCCGACGAGGCCAAGGAGGCGGCCGCCCGGGCCGAGACAGCTGAGGAAAGCACGTTCGTCGAGCCGCCTTCGTATCAGATCGACTATAAGGGCGACTGTGCGTACGAGGTACATGTCGAAGTGCCTGCGGCCAATAAGGCGAAGCAGCGCTCCGAGCTGATTGACGAGCTTCAGGGCGAGGCTGAGATTCCGGGCTTTCGCCGTGGACGCGCGCCTCGCAAGCTTCTCGAAAGCAAGTTTGGCAAAGCCCTTTCGGGCGAGGTTGCGGGCAAGCTCGTCGAGGCTTCATTCGAGAAGTTGGTGAAAGACGAGAAGCTGCGGCCGATTGCCCAGCCCGAGATCGAGGGACTGGAAGAGGACAAGGCCCCGGCTGAATCGGAGCCGCTCGCCTTTACCCTGAAATTTGAAGTCGCCCCGCGCGTCGAGTTGGGCAACTATCGGGGCCTCGAGGTGGAACGTCCTGTCGTGACGGTGGATGAACAAGACGCCGAGAATGCCATTGAGGAACAGCGCTCCCACCGGGCAACGTTTGAAACTGTAGAAGGCGAAGCTGCGCAAGAGGGCGATCAGGTCGTCATAGACTTCGAAGGCGCTGTCGACGGCGAGCCGTTTGACGGCGGCTCTGCAAGCAGCTATCCCTATATTTTGGGCACGCAACGATTCTTCCCCGAATTCGAGACGGCCCTGGCCGGCATGAAAACGGGCGAATCGAAGACCTTCGATGTAGCGCTGCCGGATAACTTGCCGAACGAGGCCATCAAGGGCAAGACGGCGCAGTTCACCGTGACGGTGCAGGAACTCAAGCGCCGCGTGCCGCCGCCGCTGGATGATGCCTTCGCCAAAGAATCGGGCTTTGAATCGCTCGCGGACATGCGCGCGAACGTCGCCGAACGCCTGCGCGAGGGCAGTGCCTCGCAGAGCGATCGCATCGCGAATGAACGCCTCTTGCAGCAAATTGTGGAGAACAGCATCTTCGAGTTCGCCAAGACGACGGTTTCGGAAGCGGTCGAATCGGAAGTGCAGACCATGCTGCGGCAGGCCGTGCAGAGCGGGATGACGCCTCAGGCCCTGCAAGAGCAGATGGACGACTTGCGGCAGCGTGCGGAAGAGCGCGCCCTGAACAGTCTTAAGCACATGGTGGTCTTAAGCGAGATTGCGGAAGTCGAGGGCATCGAGGTTACCGAGAAGGATTTCGAACGCGAGGCCTCGACCATGGCCGGCCAGTTTGGCGTGGATGCCGCGACAGTCATGGGCTATCTCGCGAGCGAAGAGCAACGCAGTTCGACCTATGTGCGCCTGCTGAATGGGAAGGCAATGGATGCCGTCCGTGAACATGCCAAAATAACCGACAAAGAAGTGCCGCACGACGAACTCGAAAACGAGGATGCCAATGCGGAGCAGGAGAAAGAAGCCGATGACAGCTAATGCCATTACCGGGCCGGACTATCGCGGCGGCATGCCGCCGCAAATGGTCACGATCTACGAGCAAACAAGCCGCGGCGAACGGCCGTACGACATTTATTCGCGCCTGCTGGCAGACCGCATTATCTTCATGGGCATGCCGATTGACGACTTTGTGTCCAACTACGTTATTGCCCAGATGCTCTTCCTCGAATCCGAGGATCCAGATAAGGATATTCAGCTTTACATCAACAGCCCGGGCGGCAGCGTCACGGCGGGCATGGCCATCTACGACACGATGATGCATGTAAAGCCAGAAGTCGCAACGATTTGCATTGGTCAGGCGGCAAGCATGGCAGCCGTATTGATGGCAGCGGGAACGCCCGGCAAGCGGTATGCATTGCCGTACTCACGCTTTTTGTTGCATCAGCCGATGGCGGGCATCCAAGGCCAGGCCTCCGACATGGACATTCAGGCCAAAGAGATTGTGCGCATCGGTGAACAAATCGATCAGATCCTTGCGCGGCACACCGGCCAGCCCATCGAAGTGGTTCGGCGCGATAGTGATCGCGACTTTTTCATGGGCGCTGAACAGGCCCGCGAGTATGGACTCGTGGATGAAGTCATGCACCGCGAGAACATGCCCGCCGCTGCCAGATAAGCGCCGATGCACCGCCGCCGTAACCGCGGGCTAATCTATTGACCTGCCGCCTGCTCGCATGCGAACATACTGGCGCGTGCCTCGTCATGAGGCTTCGGCAACAGTAAACTGTTGACAAAAGAGGCGGCAATCTATACACTCTAGGAGTGTTACGCAGCCCTGCTTGGAGGACACGCTCCATGGCCGATAAGCGCTTTCGCGCAGACGTTCCCTGCTGCTCGTTTTGCGGCAAACGCCACGATGAAGTTCAGAAACTGATAGCAGGTCCGGACGTCAATATCTGCGACGAATGCGTCCAACTGTGCATGGAAATCATCAACGAGGACCGTGCACGGAAAGGCGCCTCCGCTGGCATGCGGGTGCCGAAGCCTAGCGAAATCAAGGCTTATCTGGACGACTTTGCGATTGGTCAGGAGGTCGCGAAGCGCGTACTTTCCGTGGCCGTGCACAATCATTACAAGCGCCTTGCCAGCGGCGGCGAGGTTGACGGCGTTGAAATCCAAAAGTCAAATGTTCTTCTCATTGGCCCTAGCGGTTGCGGCAAGACGCTTCTCGCTGAATCCCTGGCGAAAATGCTGGATGTCCCCTTCGCCGTAGTTGATGCAACCACGCTGACAGAAGCGGGTTACGTCGGCGACGATGTTGAAAATGTCGTGCTGAAGCTCTTGCAGAACGCCGACTTCGACGCCGCCAAAGCCGAGATGGGTATTGTTTACATCGATGAGATTGATAAAGTGGCGCGCAAGGGCGATAGCCCGAGCATCACGCGCGACGTTTCGGGCGAGGGCGTCCAGCAGGCCTTGCTGAAGCTTCTCGAGGGAACCGTTGCCAGCGTCCCCCCTCAGGGCGGCCGCAAACATCCACAGCAAGAGTGCGTGCACGTCGACACGAAGAACATCTTGTTCATATGCGGCGGCGCCTTCAATAGCCTTGATCGTATCATCGAAAAGCGGACGCGCAAATCGGTCATCGGTTTCGGCGCCGACGTGCCCTCGCGCACGGAGCGCCGCATCGGCGAATTGCTTTCGCTGGTAGAGCCTGAAGACCTGGTGCAATTTGGGATGATTCCGGAATTCGTGGGGCGGCTCCCCGTGCTGGCGACGCTGCATGAGTTGCGTAAAGACGACTTCGTCCGCATCTTGCTTGAGCCGCGTAACGCGATCGTGAAGCAATACATGAAGCTATTCGAATTGGAAGGCGTCAAGCTTGTCATTCAAGACGAAGCGATTGATCACATCGCGGGTCTGGCGGTGGAAAAAGAGACAGGCGCGCGCGGCCTCAGGGCGATCATGGAGTCCATCATGTTGGACATCATGTATGACATTCCATCGCGCGAGGGCGTGAAGGAATGCGTGATTACGCCCGCGGTGATTACGCAGCGGCAAGACCCGGTATTGGTGTATGACGGCGCGAGTGGAAAGACCGGTCACCAGACGGGCAAGACGGCATCCGCATAAGGCTGTTTGGGGCCGGGCGCTTGATCGGCTCCGCAGGACACCTGTCCATCGTCCGCTTGCAAGAGGGCAACGGTTTCTTTACTGCCGGAAGAGGTGCAACGCTCTTCCGGCAGCCTTTATTATGGCAGCGGCGCGAGTCGATTCGAATCCGGGCGTTATTCCATTCTGATTGATGCATCTCGTGGAGAAGACTAGTGGCTGCCCAAGATAGCCTTGAACGCGAAACTCACCGGCTTCCCCTGCTGCCATTGAAGGAAATGGTGGTGTTTCCGCGCATGGTGACGCCGCTTCTGGTTGGCCGCTCGGCTTCGCTGGCGGCGGTGGAAGAGGCCTTGGCCTCCGACCGGCCGCTCTTCTTATGCACCCAGACGGATGCCACCGTGGAAGA
>CAZLBS010000101.1:4485-9418 GCA_964557505.1 uncultured Nitrospiraceae bacterium
GCCTTCCTTCTGATCCTCGGTCGAGAAGAGGGCGTGGAAGAGCCGGCGCTCGAAGACCTGCGGAAAGCAGGCGTCGCGGCGCACATTCTCCAAACGCTGCGCATGCCGGACGACACGATCAAGGTCATCGTCGAGGGGATCTCCCGTGCGACCCTCGTGCGCTTGATGGAAATGGGGCCGTACTACGATGCGGTGGTGGTTCGCGAAGAAGACAGCACCGTGCGCAACCGCACCAATGAAGGGCTCATGCGCTCGGTTGTGACGCAATTTCAAGAGCACGCGAAACTGAGCCAGCGCATCGCGCCGGAAATCGTATCTTCGCTTCGGGCCGTGGAGGAACCGGGGGCGCTGGCCGATTTGGTGTGCGCGCACTTGGCTCTGCGGGTTGATGAACGCCAGGAATTGCTCGAAGCCATCGACGTCACGGAACGGCTCGAAAAGCTCACGGCGGTGTTGATGCGCGAGAACGACATGCTTGAGACCGAGCGCAAGGTGCAGCAGCGCGTTCGGGAGCAGATGGACCGCAATCAACGCGAGTTTTTTCTGCATGAGCAGTTGAAGGCGATTCATCAAGAGTTGGGCCACCGGGATGATGGGGGCGATGAGATCGGCGAGCTGCGCGAGATGATCGCGAAGGCGCAGATGCCGAAGGACGTGCAAGTGAAGGCCGAACGCGAGTTGGCCCGCTACGAACGCATGCCGGCAATGAGCCCGGAAAGCGGCGTGATTCGCACGTACATTGAATGGCTCTGCGAGATTCCGTGGCGGAAGCGGACGAAAGATGCCATCGACATCGAGGAAGCGCGTCAGATTCTGGACGCAGACCACTACGGCTTGCCCAAGGTGAAGGAGCGCATCCTCGAATTCCTTGCGGTCCGAAAACTGAGTAAAGCTTCGAAGGGCCCCATCTTATGTTTGGTGGGACCGCCGGGTGTCGGGAAGACATCGCTCGGGGCTTCTATTGCGCGGGCCATGAAACGCAAATTTGTGCGGGTGTCGCTGGGCGGCGTACGGGACGAGGCGGAAATCCGCGGGCATCGCAGAACCTATGTAGGCGCGCTGCCGGGCCGGATTCTGCAGAGCCTCAAGAAGGCAGGCGTGAAAAACCCGGTGTTCCTGCTGGATGAAATCGACAAGATGAGCATGGACTTCCGGGGCGATCCGAGTTCGGCCTTGCTCGAGGTGCTGGACCCCGCGCAGAACAAGAGCTTCAGCGACCATTACCTAGAAGTGGAAGTGGATCTGCATGAAGTGTTTTTCATCACCACGGCCAATGCCGAAGACCTTATCCCCCACGCGCTGCACGACCGCATGGAGATTGTGCGCATCAGCGGCTATACGCCGCTTGAGAAAAGGCATATTGCCGAGCAGTTCCTGTTGCCCAAACAACTTGAAGATACAGGCCTGACGCCGGAGCAATTGCAGTTGCCCCCCGAGACGCTCGACAGCCTCATACAGCATTACACGAGCGAGGCGGGCGTGCGCGAACTGGATCGCAAAATCGCCATGCTGTGCCGGAAGGTGGCTCGCAAGCACCTGGAAAATGGGGAGTCGCGCTCGCCTGTGATTCACGCGGATGACCTGACCGGATACCTTGGTCCGTACGAATACACGCGGACGATAGCGGATGAAACGCCGGTGCCGGGCGTTGCAGTGGGGCTGGCGTGGACGATGGACGGCGGCGACATTCTCAATATCGAGACGAGCACCATGAAGGGCAAAGGCGACGTGAGCCTTACCGGCTCCTTGGGCGACGTGATGAAAGAGAGCGCGCAAGCGGCCCATACGTACATCCGCACGCACGCTAAACATCTCGACGCGCCCGTTTCGTTTTACAAGACGCATGATATTCACGTGCACGTGCCCGAGGGCGCGATACCGAAGGACGGGCCCTCGGCCGGCACCTCGCTCGCGGTGTCGTTGCTTTCGGCGCTGAGCGGACGCCCGGCGCGCGCCCGCACGGGGATGAAGGGTGAGATTACGTTGCGCGGGAGGGTGCTTCCGGTGGGCGGCATCAAAGAAAAGACCATCGCCGCGCACCGTGCCGGGATGACGCGGGTTATCCTGCCAAAAGAAAACGAGAAGGATCTGGTCGACGTTCCGGCAGAGGTGAGAGAGGCGGTGGAATTCGTCTATGTATCCACGATGGACGAGTTGTTTGCCGCGGCATTCGAGCACGTGAAGGCGGCCAAACCCAAAGCCAAGAACCGGCCTAAGGCGAGCGCGAAGTCCAAGAGTCCGGTACGCAAGGATTCCGAAGATGCACCGGCGGCGGAAAAACCTGCCCGCAAACGTGCGCCCGCGAAGCGCACACCGGCTGAACGAAAAGGACGGCGCTGATGCGGGTGACGAGCGCAGCCTTCGTGAAGAGCGCGCTCAAGCTGGACGACTGCCCCCGCGATGGGCGCCCTGAGATCGCTTTCTGCGGCCGATCGAATGTTGGGAAATCCAGCCTGCTCAATACGCTTTTCCGCCGAAACGGCCTTGCGAAGACGAGCAAGACACCCGGCAAAACGCAAACGCTCAACTTCTTTTGCGTCAATGAGCAGGTGTACTTTGTCGACCTGCCGGGGTACGGATTCGCGAAGGTCTCGAAGTCGCTGAAAGGCAACTGGAACAAAGCGCTGTCGACCTATCTCAGTAATCGCGATGCGCTGCGGGGCGTGTGCCATCTCATCGATTCCCGGCATCCGCCGACTAAACTCGATCATGAAATGCTGGACTTGCTTGAAGAAGCGGAACGGCCGACGATTCTTGTCGCCACGAAATTCGACAAGCTCAAGGCGAACGAGCGGCAGAAATCGCTGGCCATCATGCGCGCGGACTTCGGGCTGCCGGATGACGCGGTAATCGTACCCTTCAGTAGTATGACGCGTCTCGGCGAAAAAGAATTGCTTCACGTCATTGACGAGCTTTTGAGCGACTAATGGCAACGTTTGTGTGTTAAAGTGAAAGGGCAAGGGAAGGATACAGCGATGCGTACTACCTTGCCATCGTTGAGGGGCAGATGGGAGCGCTGGGCATGGCGCAGGACAGAAAGCGGTCGAAACACATTGCGCTCCGCGTAGCCCTCATCTATGCCGCCTTCGCAGCCCTCTGGATTGTCCTCTCCGATCAGTTCATGGCCTGGACACTTAATGAATTCTCTTTCTTACCTATGCAAACCTTTAAGGGCTTGCTTTTCGTTAGTGTGACTGGCGTGCTGGTGTATGTGCTGGTGATGCGCTTTTTGCGGCGGCTGGATGCCAGTGAGACGCGGTATCGGGCTTACATTGACCATTCCCCCGCGGGCGTGTTGATCGTAGACGGGGCGGGCCGAATCGAGGAGGCGAACCGCTCCGCCTGCGAGATGCTCCACCGGGCGCAGCAGCATCTTATTGGCCGCTCCTTCCTCGAGCTTGAAGCGCCGGTCTCGGAGGGGAAGTGCCGCGCCATCTTGGAAGAACTTAAGGCGCGGGGCGAGAGCGAGAGCGAGCTTGTGTTGGCCGGCGGAGATGACCGGCAGGTGAGGGTGATTCTCCTCGCGGTGCCGACGGACGAGTCCAAGTATCTGCTGTACTGCGTGGATGTGTCGGATCGGAGCGCGCTGCAGGAGCAGTTGATTCGGGCGCAGCGGATGGAGGCGGTGGGTCAGCTTGCGGGCGGCATCGCGCACGATTTCAACAACCTGTCGCAGGTGGTCAACGGCAACATCGAAATTGCGTTGATGGATATCGACCCGGAACAGGACCCCGAAATGGCGGATGCGCTTGACCAGGCAGCGGATGCGGGGCGGAAGGCCACGGGCCTCGTGCGGCAACTGCTGACGTTCAGCCGCCGCACGCCGCTCGAGCCGCACGACCTCGACCTGAATGATGTGGTCGAAAACATGAGCCGCATCCTGACGCGCGTCTTGGGACGCAACATCGAGTTGCACGTGGCAACCTGCGATACGCCGCTGATGATTCACGGCGACGAGAGCATGATGGAGCAGGTCATCATGAACCTCGCAGTGAATGCGCGCGACGCCATGCCGCACGGCGGCGCGCTCCAGATAGAGACGCGTCCGCGCGAAGGGCATCAGGTGAGCACCAATGGTGCGAGCCACGTGGGCGGGTACGCCCAACTCATCGTCCGAGATTCAGGCTGCGGCATGCCGCCGGATACGGTCAAGCGCCTGTTTGAACCCTTCTTCACCACCAAGCCGGAGGGCACAGGCCTCGGCCTTGCGACCGTCTATGGAATTGTTACGCAGCACGACGGCGCCATTCAGGTCGACAGCACGCCAGGTGAAGGGACCGAGTTTCAGATTTGCCTGCCCATGACAAAGGCTGAAGCGGCCATATCCGTCTCAAACGAATAGCCCTCGCTCCCGTTACTGAGCAAACGTCATCTATGCTGCGCCGGCCTCGATCGCTATACTGTGCACGGCAATGCTGCTTGCTGAGCCCAGACGGAGAGCATTCTGTCGATTGGCATCCACGGCCATCGTGGAGCGCGGAAAGCGTGCATACGAAGCTTTTGCCCGGAAATTGACATCGCACGTGAAGGGGCGAGCGTCGACGGAGCTGGGGCAACCTTGCGGGAGGCGCTCGAGCTACTCTGCGAGCGTGCACCCGCGGAAGAAGCCGAGCCCCGCAGGGCGCACGGCGAGTATGCCGCATGATTAAGGATTGCCAGCGGGCACGTTGCGCGTGCCTAATCTCGAGGTGGCATACAGCATCCTCCGGTGCCGCAGCCTTGAAAGGGCGCGCCCCAAAATTTGCGTGCTCCGGCATAACCTGCGACAGATGGGCACACTGCACGCAATCATTCGCTAAAGCGATATCAACCGAAAGGAATTCGGGCTTTAACCCAACATGCCATCTGCAGATTTCGACATCATTGTAGTAGGGGCGGGCCATGCGGGCTGCGAGGCGGCGCTGGCCTCGGCCCGGCTTGGTCACCGGACGTT
>CAZLBS010000102.1:0-9399 GCA_964557505.1 uncultured Nitrospiraceae bacterium
ATCTTGGAGTTGCGCTTGCGCGAAACGCAGGCGCAGCTGGATGAGGTGCGGCAAGAACTTGCTGATGTCCGCGAGCGTGCCGCTGGTGAACTCCAAGCCTCGGCGCAAAGCTTGCCGCCGAATGCCTCCACCCAATCTCAAGGATTCACGTGGGAAGGCGGGCAGGCGGCATCCGACTACAAGGAGGCCTCGGCTTCGGCATCTGGCGAGGAATCCTCGCGCGAGGACCCTCGGCCCGCGGAAGACCAGCCGGATGCCGACGACATCGCTTTCATCCCCGAGGTGATCGACGAAGATTGGCAAAACTCCGCGGAAGGCCAAGAGCTCATGAAGTCCATGCTCCGCTTTATCGACAACCGCTCGGGGCAAGCGTAAGCCGCTCCGGGCCGTTACTTCGGCGGGGGCATGCCGAGGGCGCCGAAGACGCCCCGCCGCACGTCTTAGCAGTGCGAAACCCTCCGAGCCGTCCATGTTACCGGCTTAACGTTCCATTAAATCTTGTGCCACGAAATGAAAACGCTTATGAACGTCACAATTGTATGGCGTCGATACCTGGGATGCTGGATTCCAGCGGGATGGTTTCGATGCTGGTGGCGCCCATTTTGGCGAGTTCGTACCGGACGCGGGCGAGGGGGAGGGTTTTGCTGTTGGCTTCGAGCTGGACGCTGAACTCGACGAAGTTCTCGCCTTCGTTGAGGGTCGGTTCGTCGGCGAAGAGCTTGTGCTCGGAGAGGTACTGGATGATCGGTTCGGTGTTGCTGCGCTTGGCATTGAAAAAGACGAGCACGCGGTGTTCGGCATGCACGGCCCCGTGGAGGTTCAGGAGGAACATGCGCGCGAGTTCGTACTTTTCGGGCTCCTGCTTGAGCGTGCGTTTCGACCAGACGCTAGCTTCAGAGTGCATGGCGTCGCACAGAATGTTGAGGCCGTAATTGCGAATGGCGGAGCCGGTCTGGGTGATTTCCATGGCGAAGTCGACGGCGTGGTGCTTGACCTTGGATTCGGTCTTGCCCCAGGCCTCGTAAATCACGACGCCGTTGTCGATGCGTGGGGGCGTGCGGTATTTTTGGACGGACCATTGCCCATGTGATTCGGCGTAGCCCAGCTCCCTGATTTTGTTTTGACACCATTCAAGAGCAAGATAGGGCATTTCCGCGACGACGGCGACGAGCGGCTTGGTCTTGAAGAGCTGCGCGAGCCATTCGTCGCAGGGCAGCTTTTGGGGATCATCATTAATGATGACGAGGCGCACGGCGCCGCGTTTGAGCGACATGACTTTATAGAGATCGAGGTCGGCGTTGTACTCATATTTGAATTCGAGTTGGCGCTCGCGAACCCAGTCGTCGCCGCCGATGGCAATGTCGAGTTCACCTATGCCGAGCTGTGCGCCGAACTCTTGCGGGCGGCCGTCCCACCCAAGAATGAAGGGCGTAAGGGAGAAGCTGCTCGGCCCGCCGGCCTCATAGCCCTTTGCGGGAAACCCGGCGGCAGTCAGCAGATTCAGCAAGCTTCCGCCGCGCTTTGGATCGGCCAGCGAGCCTGCCGGCAGCCCAACAATCAAGTTTGGTTCGCTCATGGTATCCCTCGTCTCGCCTGATGGGCCGCGCCCTAGAGGACGCCCCTGAACAGCATGTATGCCTCGGCCGCTTCGACGGAAATCTCGCGCCCGCGGACCTTGGCGATGTACTCCACATTCTGCACGCTCGAATGATGCAGCGTGTCGCGCATTTGCGATTGGTGCATCCCGAGCGCGGTGAGCTTCCGCTCAAGAAAATCGGTGATGTCGATATAGAAATTCGGGTGAAACTTTTCGCGCTCAAGGCTCCAGAAAAAGGAGGTGTTGTCGTAGCCGAGCACGAAGGGTTGAAAGGCCTTGAGCCCAGGCACGCCGGGGCGGGCCGCGGTCCAAGCCGCGCGAAACACGGCTTCGTGATCTTGGTTGTACGAGGAGGTGGGCAACATGAGCATGGTCGGTTGGAGCTTGTCCAGGGCGAGTTCGGCATCGCGTTCGAATTGGGCGATGAGTTCCCGCCGTGGGATGGCATCGAGCCGGAGATGCGTCTCCGCGTCGCGGTACAAAATTTCCCAGGCGTCTACCCCCAGATAGTCCATGACATTGCGAAACTCGTCTTCGCGCGTCTGGCCGGAAACGATGGTCTCCTTGCCATCATAGTGCTTGAGATCGCCCACGGAGACGCACATGCAATAGACCTCTCCGCCGAGGGCCTTGATGCGCGCCATGGCGCCGGCGCAGCCGAAGCTTTCGTCGTCGGCATGCGGCGAAATTACCAAGAGGCGCTGCCGCGCCAGGAATGCATCGGTCACCGTCACCGGCTCTGGTCCTTTGGCAAATGCGTCTCGATCAATGCTTCATACAACGCGTCAATGCGCGCGGCCATGGCTTCCAAGCTGTAGTGGGGCACGAAGTGCCTTCTGGCTGCGCTGCCCAATCGTGCCCGCTCATCAGGGTTGCGTGCGAGGCGGCAGATGGCGCTTGCCAGCGCACCGGCATCCGCCGGCGGCACAAGCACGCCGCGTCCGCCCTCGAGCAACTCGGGAATGCCCCCGGCATGAGAGGCGATGATGGCCGTCTGGGCTGCCCCGGCTTCGAGCACGACCCTTCCCATGCCTTCGTTGAGGCTCGGCACAATGCAGATGTCGAAAGCCGCCATGAGTTGGGGCACGTCGCTCCGCATGCCCAAAAACTGAATGTGCGCCCCAGACTGTGCCGCCAGCGATGCGAGCATTTCACGCTCTGAGCCATCGCCTGCCAACACAAAATGAACGCCGGAAAGTTCTGCTCGCGCGGCCCCCGCTGCGGCTACAAAATACCGGAAGCCCTTAATAGGTTCAAGGCGGCCCACCCCGCCAATCAACAGTTCATGGGGCTTCACGCCGAGTTTGCCGCGCATCGCGCTGCGTTGCTGACGGGCTTCTTCAAAGGGGGAAAAATCGACGCCGCTATGGATCACTTCATACTGCCGCGGATGGCCAATGCCTGCCGCGATAGAGGCGTCGCGCTCGTCTTGCGTGAGCGCGATGATGCGCTGGCTCCACCGGGCGGCAAGCCCGTCAAGCGCCGCATACAGCCGCGTCTTCGCAGCACCAAAATACCCGTGCAGGAAGTGGCCATGCGGCGTATGCACAACGATGGGGACGCCCGCCCGGCGCGCGGCGAGTCTTCCCACGAAGCCGGCTTTCGAAGAGTGCGTGTGCACAATGTCATAGCGCTGTTGCCGAAAGCGCCGCGTCAGGAAGGCGAGGGCACGAAGGTCGGCAATGGGGCCGGCTTCCCGCTGCAGCTGCGGACAGCGAATGATGCCGATGCCAGCTTGCCGGACGCGCGGCTCGATGGTGCCCTCGGGTCCCGTCTCCGGGCCGCTGATTAAATCGCAGCGGTAGCGCGCGCCATTCAAGAGGCGCACCGTCTGAAAGGTGTTTTCTTGCGCGCCGCCTTGGCAGAGCCTCGTGATGACATGAGCAACGCGCCGTGGGTTCATCCGTCGAATCCGGCCGCCTCGAGGGTTTCCCGCGCGAAGCGCTCCCAAGTGAACGTAGCCGCGCGGGCCTTGGCAGCTTCTCCCATGCGCGCCCGCAGGTCCGCGTTGGTCAGGAGGCGCGTCATCGCGGAGGCCAGCGCTTGGGCATCGCGCCCATCGACGAGGTAGCCCGTCTCGCCGTCGGCGATCACTTCATCCACGCCCCCTCCTTTCCCGGCGATGCTCGCCTTGCCAAAGCTTGCCGCTTCCAGAAAGACGAGCCCGAGGCCCTCCACTTGTCCGCCAGCTTCTTCACGCGTGGCAAGGGCAAAGATGGCGCAGTGTTCGTAGAGCGCCGCGAGATCATCGCCAGGCAAATAGCCGGTCATGCGGACATGCGGCAGCACGCGGTTCATGGCGGCCCGCGAACGAATGGCCCGCTCTTCAGGGCCGCGCCCGACGATGACGAGCACGGCGTCAAGAGCTTGGCGGCGCAAAATGGCGAAGGCATCCACCAGAGTCCGAAATCCTTTTCTCGGAATCAGCCTTCCTGCGGCGAGGATGTACACGCGCTGGCCGAGGTTGAGTTCGTCGCGGACGCGCTGCCACACCATTTCATGGGGGGGCGGCACGCTTCGAACGCCGGGATAGGCCACGGTGACCTGCGTTGGACGAATGCCAAAGTCGATCAGGGCATGCCGGGTAAAGGCGCTGATCGCGATCACGTGTTCGGCTTCGTTGTAAATGTGATGGAGGGTGCGGTGAATGCCTGGCAGCCGGCCATACTTAAGGAACTCATAGGCGTAGGCGAAGGTCACATAGGGCGTGCCGAAGCGCTGACGCGCGCGGCGTCCGAGCATGCCGCCATACAGATGGTTGACCGCGAGCAGCAGGTCGGGCCCATCGCACCACAGGATGCCCTGCTGCATGAAGGGGAACCAGCGCGCGAGGCCGAATTCATAGCCATGCCAGCGCACCACGCGATAGGGCTCAGCAGCGTCGAAATCATGCGTGTCCGGAAAGAAGGGGGCCAATACCGTGACGCCGTGACCCATTGCCGCAAGCGAGCGGGCGGTCTCGAGCGTGAGGGTCGACAGCCCGCCTTCGATAGGCGGATAGTCGAGCGTCGGGATGAGCAGCTTAAGCCCGTGCGGAGCCACTAGCGTTTCCGGACGATGTATGGGCCGAGCACGAGCGCATCCATGCCCGTGCTGAAGAAGCAGCGCACGGCTTGTTCGGGCGTGTCGACAATGGGCTCCCCCATCACATTGAAGGAGGTGTTCAGGATGACCGGCACGCCACGCCGCTTCTCGAATGCGGCAATGGTGTCGTAATAGAGCGGGTGGGCATCGCGTGTCACCGTTTGCACGCGCGCCGTGCCGTCGACATGGGTGACCGCCGGGATGCGTTCCTGCATGGCCTTCTTTACGGGATACACAAACAGCATGAAGGGCGCGTCTGTGCAGCCTTCAAAAAACTCATGCGCCCGCTCGCGGAGGACGGCGGGCGCGAACGGGCGGAATTCCTCACGGTGCTTCACGTATTGGTTGAGGTGGTCTTTCATTTCAGGCCGGGTTGGGTCGGCGAGGATGCTTCGAGCGCCCAGGGCTCGCGGGCCGAATTCCATGCGGCCTTGATACCACCCGACGATCAGGCCCTCTGCCAACAACTCCGCAGCCGCTTCATGCAAGGGCTCTGGCTTGCTATAGGGGATCTTGGCCATCTCGAGAAACTGCTGGATTGTTGCCGCCGAGTATTCAGGCCCCAAGTACGCGTGGTCCATGGCGGGCCCGCGCGGCGCGCTCGTCAAGCGGTGGTGCAATTGCAGTGCGCCGCCAATGGCAATGCCGTCGTCGCCGGCGGCTGGCTGCACGTAGATGCGTTCGAACGGCGACTCGCGGAGAAGGCGGCCGTTCATGCTGCAGTTCAGCGCGACGCCGCCGGCGAGGCAGAGGGCCGTGGTCCCGGTTTCGCGATGCAGGGTTGCGGCCATGTCCAGCACGACTTCCTCGAGCACGGCTTGAGCGCTGGCGGCAATGTTCGCGTGCCGCTCTTCGATGGGCTCGCCTTGCTGGCGTTTGCGGCCAAAGCGTTGTTCGAATCGTTCGGAGAAGTAACCGTGCAGAGACCCGGGCTTGTAATGGCACACAAACCAGGATAGGTCCAAGCGGTAGCGCCCGGGCCCCGTGCGCAAGATGACCTGTCGGAACTCGTCGAGATGCTCTGGTTCGCCATAGCTGGCAAGGCCCATTACCTTGTATTCATCGCTCGCCCGGCGGAAGCCCAAGTAATCGGTGAGCGCCGTATAGAAGACGCCGAGGGAATGTGGGTAGTGCTGGGCGCTCAGCTTTTTGATGGACGTGCCTTCGCCCAACCCGGTCCATGTCGCGTCCCATTCGCCGATGTAGTCGATGCTCATCAACGCTGCGCGCTCGAAAGGACTGCAGAGAAAGGCGCTGGCGGCATGCGCGGGATGATGCTCCATGAAGTGTACTCTCGCCCCATCGGGCAGCGCCCGCCGCACGTCCCGGACATACTGGATATTATGATATAGCTCGTACCCGCTATATCCGGGCCGCATGTACGCGGAAGCGTGGCCGACATCACTGGGCCTGAGCCCGGCCTGCTCGAGGCACCATGCGATTGCCCGCAAGGGCGCTCCGCCTTGGTGCTTGTTCCGGGTAAAGCGTTCCTCGGCGCAGGCCGCCACGACCTTGCCATCACATATGAGCGCCGCTGCCGCATCGTGCGAGTAGCCGCCTAGCCCCAAGATATTCACTGGTTCCCCCTGATTCACGTCCTGCCGTACGCGAGCTCGAGTATAGCGCGCCATGCCCCGGGCTGAGAAAACTGGCAGCCTTTGCTATACTCGGCACTATCGGAAACTTCTTTTTCAATCGCGGTAAACGTGGGGGGAACGCATTCATGGCCAGCATCCGCCCGAGCGTCATAGTATTAGGGTCGGGATTCGCCGCCTTCAGTCTGCTGAAGGAAATCGACGTGAAGCGGTATGCCGTGCGCGTGGTGAGTCCCCGCAATCACTTTCTGTTTACGCCTCTATTGCCCAGCACGACTGTGGGCACGGTCGAGTTTCGGAGCATTATCGAGCCGATTCGCATTGCGCGTAAGGGCGTGCGCTTCCATCAGGCCCGATGCGAGCGCATTGATTTCGAGAACAAGCAGATTGAATGCCGGGGCGCATTTAAAGGCTCCAATTTCGAGCTGGGCTACGACGCCCTGGTGATCGCCGTGGGCGGCATCAGCCGCACGTTTGGCATTCGGGGCGTCGAAGAGCATGCCCTCTTCCTTAAAGAACTGTCCGATGCACGGGCCATTCGCCAGAAGATCATCGAGAACTTCGAGCGTGCGACGAAACCGAACCGTCCCGTGGAAGAGATGCGCCAATTGCTGCATTTCGTCGTCGTCGGCGGCGGGCCGACCGGCGTCGAGTTCGCGGCTGAAGTGCATGACTTCATTACGCAGGACCTGAGCCGTTGGTTTCCAGAGGTCATCGAGCATGTGCAAATCACGCTGCTGGAGGCGCTCGATGAAATCTTGACGCAATTCGATGCCAGCTTGGGCGAATACGCGATTCGTCTCTTCAAGCGCCAGCGCATCGACATTCGTACGAAAAGCATGGTTACCGAGATTAAGGAAGACGAGGTCGAGCTTCGCGTAGTTTTGAAGGAAGGCCAAGAGATTCCCTGCGGCATTGTCGTGTGGTCGACGGGAATTGGCGCGACGCCCCTTGTGCAGGGCATCGAGGCGCCGAAGGACAACCAGCAGCGGCTTATTGTGAATGAACGGCTCGAGGTGCCCGGGCTCGATGGCGTTTACGCGGCGGGCGATTGTTCGGTTATGGAGGGCAATCCGCTGCCGCCAACGGCGCAGGTTGCCCAGCAAGAGGGCGCGTACTTGGCGAAAGTCCTCAATAAGCTGGTGCGGGGCGACGAGCCGCCCGCCTTCAAGTACAAGCATAAGGGGATGCTGGCCTATGTCGGGAGCAACCGCGCGCTCGCCGACCTCGGGAACGTCAAGGGCAAGGGCTTTGCCACATGGGTCTTTTGGCGCAGCGCTTATCTCACCAAGCTGGTCAGCTTCAAAAACAAGTTTCTCGTGCTTACCGACTGGATGCGCAGCCACGTCTTTGGGCGGGACATTTCAAGATTCTAAGCTAGAAGTCGAGGTCGTTGTGATCGGCCGTGTCGCGGTGAATGCGCAAGATTTCCCACATCGCAGCGAAGATGAGCAGGCTGACGATGCTGCCCAGCACCGCGATGGCCGGCAACTTGTAGAGCCAATCCAGTCCTGCGCCTTCACGCGGTACCGCCAAGACCGAGCTGAAGAAAATGAACAAGTAGGCGATGAAGCCGATAAACAGGAGCACGGCGACCCGCGGGAGTTCATCGATGATGGGCAACAGATGGGCCCCAATGTGCTGCCAGTCCAAACGGCCCGCGAACATGATGCAGGCCCCCACGGGAATGACGAAGGCTTCGAGGACCGCCATGAGAAAGACGAAGCTCAGCACCGTCGCGCCCGATTGCTCGAGGCCGAAGAATTCAAAGAGCCGCCACGGCAGCAGGGTCATCAAGATTAGAATGAACCAGGGCAGGAAGAAGCGGTTGAGCGCATCGTCGGGCCCATTCAACTTCCATAAAGGCCGGTCGATGTCTTTGCCCATGTAGGCGAAGGCAATTGCATGCAGCAGGGCTATGATGGCGCCGACGGCCAACGGCCGGACGAAGCGAATCACGCGCTCCGCCATCTCCGGCACCGGCCCAATGAGTTCATTCGCGGTGCTGTAGTCCCATGCGCCGGTCGCGAGCGACAGCGCGGCATTCACCGCCGCGAATGCCACGACGATTTGCCAGTTGCGTTCCAGCGCCCGCAGGCCGCCCCCGAGAAATTCCACGCCCTTACTTCTCCGGATGCGCCAGCGTCGGCGTGGCGGCGTTTTCGCGGTTGGCCGACAGCAATTGCGCTTGCTGGCGTCCGAGCACGAACTTAGATACGAGGTCGCGCGCTTCTTCTTCGAGGCCGGCAAATTCGCACCGCACGACGATGCGCCCCCCCGGGAGGATCGATGTGCCTACGATGCGGGCCCCAGCATCCACCCGGCCTAAGTGAGGAAGGTTCAGCTTGATGCGTAAGCAGACATTGCGCGGCAAGGCTTGGTGCACTATGACGGCGGCCCCGCCCGCGCTTAGACTGGTGACGCGTCCGCGCACCGTGGTCACAGCCGGGCGCTCGCTGATGTCGCCAAAGTCTTCTTCGGCCTTGAGCGGCACGACGTCGACATCCACGGGTTGGTCGAGTTCGGCCCGGAAGTGTTCCCGCAACTGCGTACGCTCCATGCGCTCGGCGTGCTCGAACACCCACCGCAGCGGGCGCTGCTCAACGCGCACAAAGCGGCATACGAATGTATATCGCCCGTCTTGCTCGCGCCAGAGTGCGCAGTGCACGGGCTTTCCTGCATGAATGGGCGGCAAGGGCTTGTCGTCATCCTCAGGCTTGCGCAAGTAAATATAGGCTTCATTGACCGATGAAATGACGAGTTCCCCGACGGTCTTGCCCGCGCTGTGTTCGGCTTCGAGTTCGATTGTTTGACCCGGCAGCAAGTCGCGTGTGGTGTGAATGGGCCTTCCAAATGGGACTTGGTCCAGTCCAAGACAGATGCGGATGTCGCGCAACTCGATGCCCATGCGGACGAAGGCCTCCTCACCTTCTTCTTCACGGACGCGGTGCATTTCCTGAGCAATGCAGCGCTCGAATTCATGCCGCACGGTGGCCACTTTCATGGGTTCGAGGCGGGACCAACGGTCGATAAGGGCGAGGAGCGTCTCCGTTTCGGCGGCATTCAGACAGCGCTCCCGGGCGACTCGTGCAAGCACCTCCCGCTCGGCGGCGGCGCGCTGCC
>CAZLBS010000103.1:0-7264 GCA_964557505.1 uncultured Nitrospiraceae bacterium
CGGAAGGCCTTGCAACACTCGACGAAGCCCGCCCCGACATCGAGCCCGTGCTGCGCGAAGCCTACGCAGATGAACGCTACGAGCGCTGGCTCGACGAATTGCGCAAAGCCGGGCGCGTTCAAATCTATCAGTAGCGCTCCTTCCGGAAGGCCCGCCCGCCAGACATGGCACAGCGGGCCGGCGAAACGGCTCGGTGGCAGACGGGGTCTATGGGGAACCATGGCAGAGACTTGCGGGGGGCGCCGCATGGGCGGCAGGCATACCGCTTCATGGTTAGGTGCGAGACGAAGTAACGCTGAGCGGCCGCATGATGGCGGCCTGCACATACCTTGCGGAGGAGGCTATATGCGCATCGAGGACTTTCTGGCCAGACATGGCATTACGACCAACCCATTCGCGAATGCCGAAGAGGCGCAGGGCGACGAGGTCCTGATGCGGGTGCTGGAGAAGAAGAACTACCAGTTCGGCCACCCGCAGTGGCCTAAGTTTTTCGGGGATCCGCCGGGCAATCAGACATCGGTCGTGTTTGGGCTGAAAGGGTCCGGCAAGACAGCCATGCGCTTGGCCCTCGAATTTGCCATCAATGTGCACAATAAGCGCCACCCGAATAAGCGCGTGCTCGTGGTGCCATATGACGACTTCAACCGCTATCTCGACAACTGGCGCACCCGGGTCGACCAGTTGAAAAAGAACGCCCGCGGTTTCTGGGGCAAGCTTTTCGGGAAGGCCGCCGGCAAGGCGACTCTCGCCGAAGACTGGAAGCTGGCCCACCACGTAGACGCGATCCTCTCTGAAACGACGCACAAGTTCGAAGAGATGCTCGCCCACGAAAACGTGGATGCCACGAAGTGGGACGACCACACGAAGTACGACCTGCTGTTTCTGGCGGCCGTCTACACGCCTTCATCGGCCAGCGATTATACGCGCAAGATCGAGGGGCTCTACCACAGCTTGTTTCCGGGCGGCGTACGGTTCAAGACCAGTTTCTGGGGGTGGATCACGGCCATCGCCACGCTGGGCATTGCGCCGCTCTACCGGTGGATTCATGCCAATGGGCTTGCCCACCGCTTTCGCGACAGCGTCGAAGTGGTCGAACGCGACATCGCCGACCTCCGCTGGGCGCTGCAAAAACTTCCTCTGGGCTATTTGGAGAGCGAACCGCTCTTGGCCAAGCTGGTCGACCGCAACAACGAAGCAAGCCGCTACGAACTCTTGAACAAACTGGTTCATGTTTCCCGCACGGCGGGCTACGCGCGCGTCGTGGTCGTCATCGACAAGGTCGACGAGCCGAGCATGGTTCACGGCAATTACGACCGCATCAGCGAGTTCATCTTGCCGCTCTGGAACAACAAGCTGTTGCAGACCTCGGGCGTGCACTTCAAGATGCTGCTGCCAGCGCAACTGAACCGCACCATCCGGAAGGCCCACGGCGACCTGCTCAATACGGCCCGCCTCGATAAGGCCAACATGATCTATCCGTTTACCTGGTCGGGCAAGCATCTGCATGAGATTCTCTCGGAACGTGCGACGGCATGCCTCAGCGAACAGAAGAATGGAGAGTTCGACCTCCATACGCTCTTTGCCGGCGATGTCAGCCGTGATGAACTCGTGCTCGAACTCGACCGCGCCCGCATCCCCCGCTACGCGGCCAAGCTCATGAACCGCTCGCTCTCGGAAGCTTGCGAAAACATCCTCTCGCATGAAGTCGCCGAAGGTGAACTGCCAAAGATTTCGGGAAGGGTGTTCCATCGCGTGGCGACCGAAATTGCCACCGAAATGCGCAACGATACGCAGGATTTGCTTGAGTTCGAGTAGACCGACAGGGGCCTCGCCGCCGCGGGCAGACCCTCAGCAACGCGAATATCAGCCCGGGCGCGAAGATGGGAACGACTGTCTTCGCGCCCGGTCCACGTTAGGGCCGTTCACGCTCTATGCCAGAACGCTGCGCATGACGTTTTGGCTCGTCCATGATCATCTCGCCCTGCTGATAGCGGTGAATCTCGTATGGGCCGCGGCGGCCGGCATCCCTGGCAGCATTGCCGCTGCCGCACTGCTTCTCGAGCCGCCAGCCTGGTTCGCGGCTTTTGTCTTTGCCGGACTGGCCTTCGGCGCCGGCCACGCAGTTTGCACCGCAAGCATCGCCCATGTCGCCAAGCAATGCATCGAATGCCGCGACAGCTCCTGGCATGACCTAGCCGCTGGCGTCCGGATGTATGCCCTTCGCGCGATTGGTCTTGGATGCCTCCTCTATCTGGTCATGGTGTGCTTAGGGATAAGCATCTGGTTTTATC
Source organism: uncultured Nitrospiraceae bacterium (assembly GCA_964557505.1). GTDB lineage: Bacteria > Hydrogenedentota > Hydrogenedentia > Hydrogenedentales > CAZLBS01 > CAZLBS01. Next base: position 2,292 of record CAZLBS010000103.1, read on the forward strand.
CCGCACGTCTGGGCGAAGCGTATCCAGCTCTGGCCTACGCCCTTGCGGCCCTTGCCTTTTGGGCTCTTGTATTTGTGCAATTGTGTGGTCCGTACGTATTTCCCGCGCTGGTGCAGAAGCGCAAGGGGCCCCTCGCCACGCTGAAGCTGAGCGCTGCGATCGTGCTTGCCCGCCCTGTCTTTAGCGTCTTGCTGGCCCTTCAAGCCGCGGGCATTTTCGTGCTTGGCATTGCGATGCCCCCGGCCATGATCTTCCTCTGCGGGTCCGTTGCCGCCGTAATGGCAAGCGCAGCCTACGAGTTGCTGGCCCGCGACATTGCACGTGGACAGGGCCGCGACATTCCGCCTGATGAGGACGATGACTATCTGAACCGCGGCCTGCGCGACTTCCTGTTTCCGTGGAAAAGCTAGGGCCTTACCGTAAATCGCCTCTTATCGCAACATGCTTTTTCACGAGCGGCATCTTCGTTATACTCGTGCCGGGCGGCGCAACACCAACACGGGGAAGGACATATGGAAGCACTCGAGCCCATTTGGGCCTACATTGACATCCCCTACGAGATGTTACTCAACATGACCGGCTTCCCGGCCCCACCTATCCTCGATTGGGGCTGGCGCATCTTGGCCCTCGGCGTTCTCTTCGTGTTTGCCTGGCGCCTGGGCGACTTTCTTCTCACCATGTTTCGCGGCACGCTGCAGGGAAAGAAGCTCGGACCGGCGCCCGCTCCCGAAGCAGCCCTCGGACCGCCGGGCATGGAAGTGTCGGGCGAAGACATTTCCGTCGCGGCGATGCCCGCCGGGGAAAGCATCGATGCCCGCGTCGCCCGGCTCAAGGCCGCCAAAGACTGGAATGCGATCGGCGAAACCTATGCCGCGGATGGCCGCTACGGCGAAGCCTTGAAATGGTTCAAGAAAGGCAAGAACAAGCGGCGCGCCGCCATCATGATCGCGAAAAAGGGGAATCCGCTGAAAGCCGCCCGGCTGCTGCTGAAAGAGGGCGACTACCTAACCGCGGCGAAATACTTCGACGAGAAAGGCCGGGCGCTCGATGCCGCCAAGGCCTATGAGCAAGGCGGGGATTATGCCAGCGCGGCGCGCGCCTTTGAACGGGCGAAGAAATTCCAAGAAGCCCTGCACGCTTACAAGAAATATTTTGAGACGACCCGCGACAACGAAGACGCGCAGGTCAAGCGGGCGGAAGCCGTGGCGGCCCTACTTCAGGTCGACGACGTAAAGAAGCTGGACATGTCCGAACGCGTGCCGCTCTACGGATTGGCCGCACAGCGCTTCCTCGCGGTCAAGCGGGCAGATACCGGGCGGAACTCTATGAAGCAGCGGGCGACCTGCCGCGCGCCGCCAAGGCCCACCTCGACGCTGGTCAGTTGAAGCGGGCTGCCGAGTGCTACACCGCTGCCGGCCAGGACAAAGAGGCAGCCCAAGTGACCGGGCGGTTCCATGCAAGCCAGGGGCAATGGCGCGAAGCCGCCATGGCCTATGCCGCCGCCGGCGAATATGCCATGGCCGGCGATTGCTATGGCAAAGCAAACGATCCCGTCAATGCCGCCGAGTGCTTCGAGAAGGCGCAGTCCTGGTACCGCTCGGGCGTGGGTTATGCCCATTCCCGCAAATTCTCGGAAGCCATCTCAGTGCTGCAAAAGGTGCCCGAAGACGATCCCAATTACGACGCGTCCCGTGCCTTATTGGGCAGGTGCTTTTTCGAAGATCAGAAGTACTACGACGTCATCGCCGTGCTCGACAATCACTTGCTTGGCAAGCGTGTCGACAGCCGCACCAAAGACTATTTCTACATGCTGGCGCTGGCATATGAAAACACGAATCAGAATGAGAAATGCCGCGACCTGCTCCGCAAAATCAATGCCGTGGACACCAACTATAAGGATGTCAATAAGCGCATCCAGACGCTATCCTCGCGCATTTCGATGAACAGCCAAGCACAGACGGGAGGCGACGGGGCCGCGACCGCTCCGTCCACCACGCCAAGCGCAATCGGCACCCGGTATCAGATTCTGGATGAACTTGGCCGCGGCGGCATGGGGGTGGTCTACAAGGCGTCCGACACGCAACTCAAGCGCCCCGTAGCCCTTAAGGTGGTCAACAAGGCGCTGTCAGATTCCGACGAGTTTCGCCAGCGCTTCTTGCGCGAAGCCCAAGCCGCTGCGCGCATCACCCACCCGAACATTGTCGGCGTGTACGATGCATGCGCGAATCCGAATGAACAGGCCTACATCGCCATGGAGTACGTCGAGGGGATGAGCCTCGGCAGCCTGATTCACAAGAAAGGGCGGCTGAAGCCGTTGGACGCCATCGCGCTCGCGGGGCAGGCGTGCGCTGCGCTCGCGGCCATTCACGAAGCCGGCATCATCCATCGCGACGTCAAACCCGACAACATCCTGATTGCCAAGGGCGGCAACGTGAAGTTGACCGACTTCGGCTTGGCCCGTGGCGAGGATTCCCGGCTCACGCGCACGGGCACCTCGATGGGCACGCCCGCCTACATGTCGCCAGAACAAGTGCTTGGTAAAGAAGCCGACGCGCGGAGCGACCTGTATTCGCTCGGCCTCGTCATGCACCATGCCCTTACTGGCAGCATTTACTTCTACGACGGCGATGTACTCGAGCGTCAACTCAACGAAATGCCCGTGCTGCCCAGTCAAACCACAGAGGGCATTCCCGAGAGTCTTGATGCCATTGTCATGAAGTGCGTTCAGAAGAAGGCGGGAGATCGCTACAGCAGCGCCCGCGCGCTCCTCGCCGATCTGAAGCAGGCCCGTACGGCGCTCGCCGAGGCATAGCGAATCGCGGGGCCAACAGTGCGCCGCCGTCTTTACTCTGGTTCGAAGGTGCGCGTGTCTTCGGCAAGCATGGCTGGCGTCACGACCTCGAAAGCGGCGCTGGCCCGCCTGCCATCGGGAAGCATGCATACCACCCGATGCGAACCCGGCTCGAGTCGAATCTCGATGGGCTGGCCAGGCGCTTCAGTTCCCAAAAATCTGCCATTGAGATACCAATGAATCTCGCTGCTGGTCTGCACATTCGCAGCCAGCGTAATGCGGTCGCCCTGCGCAGCATTCGACATGACATACGAGGCCCCGGGACCGGGCATCTCGACGGCCAATGCACGCGAAGAAGCGGCGGCTGGCGGCCCTGTTCCGCTCGCCACCGACAAGTCCCAATCGCGCGGGCCCGAGGGCCAGGCGAGCCGGACCGTTTCCGATGCGCGCGGCGCGCGATGCAGCGCGCATGTCCGGTGAAGATACTGACGCCGGGGCAGCGAGATCCGCTTTGCGGCGGGACAGTGCGGGCCAATAGGGAGGCCGCTCAATGCGCAGCACTCGACCATTCGAAATGCGCCGCGCAGCGAGGGCCATTCCGGCTGGTCTTTCTCCGGGAGCGCACGAAAGATTTCCCCAGCAAGTGGAAGCGCCGCATGCGCGCCGGTCAAATGGCCGTCCGGCGTGCCATCGTTGTTGCCCATCCAAACGCCGACGGCGTACCAACGGTTGAAGACAAAGGCCCACGCATCCCGTTGGCCGGGCGAGGTCCCCGTTTTCCAGGCACAGCGCCGTTGCGGTGCAATGCGCACGCCCGTTGCAAGTGCCGCATCTTGAGGCAACGGCTGCTCGAGCATTTCATAGAGCGCCATACAGACTGCGGGCGAAAGCAACGCCTTCCCCTCGGCATCATGCACCTCAAGCCGAGCGAGGGCGGCATAAAGCCGTGTCAATTCGAGGAGCCGCACTTCGCACGTCCCCAGCGTCAAGCCGAGACCATACTCGCGGGCGCTCCGCTCGAGCGTCGTCAACCCGGCTTGACGCAAAACGGAAAGTCCTGCGTCGATGCCAATGCGATTCAGCACCGTCAACGCCGGGATGTTGAGCGAAGTGCGCAGAGCCCCCGACGCGCTCACAAGTCCGGAGAAGCCCGGCTCGAAATTGCCAGGGTCATATAGGGCGCCCCGCCAAGGCGCGTCGAGCATGGTTTCATGCGGGTAAAGCTGCTGACTCTCCATCGCGGCGCCATAGATGAACGGCTTCAAGGCGGAGCCGGGGGAGCGCCGTGCCAGGCATACGTCCACTTGTCCGTCAATGGCGGCGTCATAGAAGTCCGCACTGCCGGCGTATGCATGAAGCTCCCCGGTGGCGGCGTCGAGCACCACCGCCGCTGCGTTTGCAATGCCCGGCCTGTGCCGTTGCACTGCTCGTTGCACCGCTTCCTCGACCATCCTCTGGGAAGCGCCTACAATAGTGCTGTGCTGCACGCCCGAAGCTTCCGCCGCAGCGGCAAGGTGGGGCGCGAGCCGGGGCATTTCTGTCCACTGCGCGCCCAAAGGCGCCGCGCTTGCCGCCAGCCGCTCCGAAGAGGAAATGAATCCTTCCGCTTCCATCCGCTTCAGCACATAGGCGCGCCGCTGCTTGGCGGCTTCGGGGTGGCGCAAAGGATCAAAGGTAGCGGGAGCCTTCGGCAGGCCGGCCAATAGCGCCGCTTCGGAGAGCGTCAGTTCGCGGGCCGCCTTGCCGAAGAAGCGGCGCGACGCGGCTTCACACCCAAGCAAGTTGCGCCCGTAGGGCATGCTGTTTAAATAGGCCGTAAGCAAGACATCCTTTGACAGGGCCGCGTCCAGCTTGAGGGCAAGCAGGGCCTGCCGTGCCTTGCCGCGAAGCGTGCTGGTCGGCACGCCATCCCGCTTGATAAGCTGCATCGGCAGCGTGCTCGCCCCCGAGCGAATGCCGCCCGCGCGAAGGCCTTCCCATGCGGCCCGAAGCACGGCAAGCGGATCCACTCCCGGGTGCGCGTAGAAACGCTGATCCTCGGCTGCAATCGTGGCCATCTTCAGGTATGGGCTGATCGCTGCCAATTCTGCCGGGATGTTCCAATGGTCGTTGTCATTCAGATGGACGAACAGGGTTTCGCCGCCGCGGCCGAGCAGCCGCGGCGAGGGCTCCATGGCCACAT
>CAZLBS010000103.1:7274-9396 GCA_964557505.1 uncultured Nitrospiraceae bacterium
CGCGCGGCTTCGAATGGCATTAGCCCGAAGCCAAGCCCCACGAGCAGCGCCAGGCCGCTCGCAGGCGCCGCATAGAGCATGCGGCGCCAGAGGGGCATGCGTTCGTACAGTCTGCTCATTCGCGCCCTTCCACAGTTATCGTCTCTTGGGCAGTGGCGGCGCGGGTCCTTGGATCGTACATGCACTCGGCGATGGCGCGGGGCCGCGTAAACGTGCCAGGGGTGACCGCGCGCACCGCATAATAGACGCGGTGCGTTCCGGAACCGAGACTGTCAAACGCAAGAATCAAGAGATCGTCCCGCAAATCGGCGTAGTCTGGACGCGCCGGCGCATGCGGCAATTCGACCGGCAGGGCATCCGCCGCAAGCCGCGGATTCTGAACCTCGAAGCCCGCTGGCAAGAGTTCCGAAACGGCAACGTTTTCACGGTAGGCATCGGTGCGAATGGAAAGCTCCACGACATAGCTGCCGCCATGAGCAAAGGCGCCGCCGGAAACGGGCTCTGCCCTCGGCGTCAAATAGCGCCGCTCGAGACTGATGCCGTGTGCCTCGGCCCCAGTCTCTGGCGTTTCCGGGATGCCCTTGCGAACGGCCGTGACGAAGTACGGCGCTCCGCCCCGATTGGTGATGGTAAACGCCGCTTCCGCGCCGCTAGCGCTTCGCGTGAAGACATCGCGCTCAAGGAGCAACGTCTTGCCCTCGGGATGCTCGACCATCGCCGAGGCCGTAGCAAGATCCGGCTCGAGCGATTCAAAGTAGCGGGCCAGGGCTGTCACCGCGAACGCCTTCTCTTGCGTGGTGCCATATTGCGCATCGATAAGAAAGCTGGCGAGTCGATTGGCCAATTCGGCCGTTTCCTCTGGCCGTGCGCCGGGCAGGCCTGTCATCGCGAGCAGCCGCACGGCATCATCCCGAACCGGCGTTTGCAATGTGCCCGCCTGCTGCGATGCCTCGAACGGCTCAGAGGGCCGCTCCGAGAGATACAGCGCGACGCGTTCGCCGTCTTGCGTGTGCTCGGCCAATGCCGCCGCCAGCAGCAGCCGTGCCGAGCGCGGCAGCGCCACATTGTCGAACCGGCCAATCTGCTCGATGGCCTTGAGTTCTCCATCTAGCGTCAAGGCGTACAGCGCGTATGCCCGCAAGTATAGGTCCTCTGCCTCGGTTCCCGAGCCTTCCGTCACCGTCCAGACATACCTGCGCAAGGCGTTGTAGGGAATCTCGGGCACGGGGATCTCCCCGTCCCGCTTGATGAGGCTAAGACAATGCAACGCATAAGCACTGCCATACGGATAGGGGGAATCGGCGCCGGGCCACATGGCAAGGCCGCCGCTCCCGGTCTGCATGGTAAATAGCCTGTCCACGCCGGACGAGATGTATTGAGCAATTTCCCGTTGGTCCGCCAAGGATGCGCCGGTCATCATTTCCTCGGCCCGCAACGCGTACAAGGGCATGAGCTGCGAGACCGTCTGTTCGAGGCAGCCGTAGGGATAGTGCAAGAGGCGGTCCAGAGCGCCCTTGAGTTGCCAGTTTGGATGCGCGGCAGCGCTTACCTGCATTTCGAACGCATCGTTCGCCACGAAGTGGCCTTTGTCGAGCGTCAGTGCGCTGCCTGCTTCGACCACGTTGAAGGTGCGGCTGGTCTGGTAGGCGCCCGGCGGATGCACCGGGAGCGCCATCGAATCAGACAAAACCTCGATCTCTTCTCCGTTAGCATTGAAGAAGCGCGCCTTCCAAGTGAGCGTGCCCTGCCCGGGCAATTCACCCGCTTGCAGCGGAATGAGCGCCTCATGTTCGCTGCCCGGCGCTACGGGCGGCGTGGCAGCGCTTCCGTTCGCGGTCAGCGTGCCCTCGCCCTGCCACGAAAGCTCCGCCGTGACTGCCGCGTCGCCATGATTAAAGATGACCGCCCGCGCCTGGGCATCGTCTCCTGGCAGCAAGAACCGCGGCAAGCTCAGCCGCACCATTTGGCTGCGCCGGACGAAAACGCTGCCAGCCGCCGCCCCCGAGGCCTCTCGCGTATAGGCGACGGCGGCGAGCCGAAGTTGGCCTGCGAACTCAGGCAGGGCCAAGGGCACGCGCGCTTCGCCTTGTGCATCCAACGTGACAGCGCCGGACCACAGGGC
>CAZLBS010000104.1:0-9368 GCA_964557505.1 uncultured Nitrospiraceae bacterium
TGGGCTCCGGGTTGCCAGATGCGCTGGAAGCGTGGGTCCGCCACAACCAACGCTATTTCCAGCGCTTCGATTATTCGATAACGGGCTTTGTCATCAATGGCTTCCACGGAGACATGCCGCTGCGCGTGCAACAGGCGTATGCCTCGTTTAGCCCTGCAGGCGTGGGCATGCAGCTCGGGTTTGAACAGCCCATTGTCGATGGCACGCCATTCGTGCGGCACGCGGCAGACATCTACCCCGACCTAAACAACCTCGCCAAGACCGCCCGCGAAATGGAAGTGCACGCCCGGCAAGCCGAACCCCAATTTGTCATCTACCGCATGATACTGCAAAAGCCTAGCACGGTCATTAAAGTGCGCGATCAACTCAAACACGAATTCCCAGAACGCGATTGGCACTTCGCCGATCCATACACGTTCTTCGACCTCTACAAGCGGCATCACGAGGGCGAGCAGCCCAAGGAGTAGGCAGCATGGACATCCCCACTGAAGCATACGAGGCCATCGAAAAAATGATAGGCAGCGAAGACAGCGTCGTCGGCATCGACGCCAAGAAGACCCACATCATCATCATCCATAAACTCATGGAACTCGAACGCCGCCTCACGGCTCTCGAGGACAAGCTCCGCTAGCGGAGCGCCCCGGGTCATGTCACGATGCCGCTTTCCACGCTCGACAGTGGCGACTACGCAAACCGTATAGTGATGCGCGTGCGTGCCTTTCGTCGGTCCGTGCAACTCAGGTGTGCGCATTCGCACCAAAAAGAGAAAAGAATGGATGCGCGCCTGCGAGGGCATGACGAGAGGAGGCACGGTTAAGTCACGTCAGAAACGTCCCGCCATCTATATTCGAGCGTCACGCAGAAGCGCCTCGGTTGACGTGCGCCCATCCCTACACCCTCGGCCGCCTCCGGAGCTTCGTCAGCCAATGGTTCGCGTTGGCCTCGGCCTGGGCCTTCGAGATGTAGGCATGCTCCTCGCGGAACCGGCCATCTTCGTGCACGAATGCCGCGTCGATCTGCGCGAGCGCCCCGTCAAGCGGACGCCCATGCCCGCCGAAAAGGTCATATAGCGCGAAGCCGCGGTCCCGCATCGCCGCGGCCACATCCGTCAGAACCGGCCGCTTCGACGCGCCCTCGAAGAGCGAGGTCTCCAATACAAGCACATCGGTTTCGGCGAGGATGCCCTCAGCCCCGGCGACCACTTTCAACTCGCTGCCCTGCGTGTGCGCCTTGATGAAGTAGGGCGGCGGCAATCCGCGGCGCCGCACCTCTTCATCGAGCCGGATGGTCCTAATGGTGCGCCCGCCAGACGTGTCGTCCGCCAGCGAGGATGCATGGGCATCCGCCGGAACCGAAATCGATGCCGTACCCTCCGCATCGCTCGCCGCTGCCAACACATACTCGCCCCCATACCGGGCCGCCAATGCCTTCAACGCGGGCTCGAACTCGGCCACCGGCTCGACCATCAGCAGACGCGCTTCCGGAAAGGGCGCATACAACTCGATGGTTCCATCTGCAACGCCCACATCCAGAATGCATCCCGGGCAATACCCATGCTGCCGCGCAAGATAGCGGCAGAAGCCGCCCAAGCCGCGGCGGACCGGATACCCCGGGCGCACGCGAATCCCCAGCGCCGACAGCGTCTGCTTCGCGCGATGTTTCAAAATGGGGGAGATGGGCATCCGCTTCAACCCCTATGCATGGCCTGTGTTACGATAGCGTCCGGCTTGGAAGGAGGCATGTACCCGCATTATGCAGACGAACGGACAGGATAGTCAGGATTGCTTGGTCATTGCAGGGCGGACATTTCGCTCGCGCTTGATGGTCGGGACAGGGAAGTTTCCTTCGGCGCAGGCGCTCGCGCAGACCCTCGAAGCCTCGGACGCGGAGATCGTGACCGTGGCCCTGCGCCGGGCGGACCTCAACAAGCCGCAGGCCGACAGCATCCTTTCCGTGCTGAACCGTGAACGGCATCTGATTTTGCCGAACACGTCGGGTGCGCGCACGGCGGAAGAAGCCGTGCGTTTGGCCAAACTCGCGCGCGCCGCTGGGCTCGAGCCGTGGGTCAAGCTCGAACTGACGCCCGAGCCGCGCTACCTCTTGCCCGATCCGATCGAAACCATGCGCGCCGCCGAGATGCTCGTGGCCGATGGCTTCACCGTGTTGCCGTACATTCAGCCGGACCCCATTCTGGCCAAGCGCCTCGAAGAAGCAGGCGCCGCCACAGTCATGCCGCTCGGCGCGCCGATCGGGTCGAACCGGGGGATCAAGTCGCGCGACATGATTCGCATCATCATCGAGCAAGCGCGCGTACCCGTCGTCGTCGACGCCGGACTGGGAGCCCCCTCGCACGCCGCCGAGGCCATGGAAATGGGGGCGGATTCAGTACTTGTCAATACCGCTCTCGCCGATGCCACCGACCACCATGCCATGGGCCGTGCCTTCGCCCTGGCCACCGAGGCCGGCCGGCTCGCCTTCACAGCCGGTCTCGGCCCTGAACGATACACCGCCGAAGCCAGCTCGCCCCTCACCGGCTTCCTGCACGACTAGCCGCGGGCATGCCTCAATTCCCCTCGCTGTTGCCCAAAACAGGTCAAACGTAAGCGGGGCCCTTTGCGCGTGCCGGCTCCGCGGAGATGCGTATGCGCACAACCAGCATTCGAACGAGCCTTCTGCTCAACGTCCTGGCATTGATCATCTTGATGGCGGCGGCCCTGTTGCTCATTTCCGTATGGGGCTCCCGCGGCGCCATCCGTGATTTGTCGGCCCGGTTGATTGAGCAGTCGGCAAGCCGCGCCGAGGAAGAACTCGCCGGCTTCTTCGGCGCCATCGAAAACATGTTGCAGGCCTCGCGCTCCTGGTGGGAAGCGGGGTTGGTTGACTACCAAGATGCGCAAGACCTCGCGGCGCTCAATGCGCTGTTCATCCCGGTGCTCGATGCCCACCGCGAAGTGACGTCGATGATGGTGGCCGACGATTCAGGATTTGAATACCTGCTCTTTCGCGACTTGCGCGGCGGCGATCAATACGAGTGGTACAACCGCATCGTGCAAGCGGACAAAGGCCCCGAGGCCGGACTTGAAATGTTGTGGACCCGGACGCAGGAGGTCTTCAGCACTGGGCCGCTGCCCGAAGCGGCGCGCGGCTACGATCCGCGGAAGCGCCCCTTCTACAAGGAGCCGCCCCTCGGCGCGTTTTATTGGACGCAGCCGTACTACTTCTTTATCACCAAGGACGCCGGCATGACGCCTGCTACAAATGGCAGGACCCCGGCACAGGCCAGGTACGGCTGGTTGCCTATGACCTCTTGCTGATGGACCTGAGCGCGTTCACCGCCTCCCGCAAGCCGACGCCCAATGGCAAGATGTTCGTTATGCTCGGCGACGGGTCATTGCTCGGGCTTCCGCGTGATGAGCGCTGGAGCAGCCTCGACTCCTTGCGCGAAACGTTGCGCAATCCCGCGGAGCGAGAGGGCGCCGCCACGGAAGTGGACCGCGGCGCCCGTTTGCTCACAGCAGCCGGCCTCGAACTGTCCGCCGTCGAGAAGGCCGCCGCCTTGTGGCAAAGACTCCAAGGTGAGGAGACCGGGCACTTTCGCTTTACCAACGATGGCACGGCCTATTGGGGCGGTTTCCGGCCGTTTGAAGTCGGCGGCCAGATCCTTTGGATTGGCGTCGTCGCACCGGAGTCGGATTTTCTGGGCGAGATTCAGCGCCAGCGTGCGGCCATCGTTGGCGTCTCGGGATTGGCTTTGCTTAGCGGCGTGCTCATGGCCGGTGCGTTGGCCCGCAGATACAGCCGCCCGCTTGAATTGCTCGCCACGCAGAGCGCCCGGGTCCGGCGATTGCAACTCGATGGCCACGAACCGGTCGAAACCGGCCTCACGGAAGTGCCCAGATGATCAGCGCGCTCGATTCCTTCGCGCGGTATGTGCCCATAGAACTCGTGCGCGAGTTGTTGGAGCGTGGCGAAGTGGCGCGCATCGGCGGCACGACGGAGACCCTCTCGATCCTCTTCACGGACATCGAAGGCTTCACGAGCCTCTCGGAGCGGCTCGAACCCGAGGAGCTGACGAGCCATATGGCCGAGTACTTCAGCGCCATGCTCGAGGTGATTGGCGAAGAGAAGGGCACCGTCGACAAATTCATCGGCGACGCCATTGTCGCCTTTTGGGGCGCGCCGGCCCGGAATGACCGGCATGCGCAATCGGCCGTGCGCGCGGTATTGCGTGCCTCAGCACGGCTCGACAGCATGAACGCTGCGTGGGAGCGCCAAGGCCAGCCGCCGCTCTATACCCGCTTCGGCCTCAATACAGGCGCGGCGGTGGTCGGCAATGTGGGCGCGCCCGAGCGCTTGAATTACACCGTCCTGGGCGACGCCATCAATCTCGCCAGCCGCCTCGAGTCGCTGAACCGCTTCTATGGCGCCCGCGTGCTCGCCGCGCAGTCCGTCATTGATGCCACGGGCGGCGAGTTCGAATGGCGCCATATCGACCGCGCCGCGGTTAAAGGCAAGAATGACGCCGTCGATATTTACGAGCCCCTGGGTGAAACGGGCGGCGTACCGGAAGAGCGCCTTAGGCTGCGGGACGCCTATGAAGCTGCCCTTGCGCGCTATTTGGCGGGAGCGTTTGACGAGGCCGCGCGGCGTTTGGAGGCGCTGCTCGAGCAGCATCCGTCGGACCGGCCGTCTCGGTATTTGCTCGAGCGGTGCCGCGAATATGCCGCGCATCCCCCTCAAGCCTGGGAAGGCTTCACCCGCCACGAAGAAAAGTAGCAGGGAGCCGGGCATTGCCGTAGCAGCCAGGCGCTGGCGCTGCGAACCTAGCCATCGCCTGCAATAGCTGGCTCTGCGCCCTCGGCTGGCCGCACGCCGCGCAGGGCTTCGCGGAAATCCTCGACCAGTGTCTGCTCGACGCGGAAGAGCCCATCGCGTCCATTCACGATGGCATAGCGCGTTTGCTGGACCTCCCCGGTGTCCGGGGCCAATCCGCCTACCGTGAGCGGACCGCGCGTTTCAGTGCCGACCGAGGTTTCGACCTCGGCGGTAATCTGGAGCACGGGCTCAGCCAGACCATAGCGGTCAAGGCTGCCCGGCGTGGTGTCCGAATCGGCCGCCTCCGCCTTTACCTCTTCTATCGCCGAGAGCATAATGGCCAGATCGCCGGGGCTGTCCCAAGCCATGCCTTCCGGCTCGACCACGCTCCACCGGCCCGCCGCTTTCCGAAACAGATACTCAGCGCCTTCGTGCAGCACCCGAATGCTTTGGACCCGGCTTGGCGGCGCGCTCAGCAATTGCTTCGAGCGGAAATACCATGAGCCACGCATCAATTCTGCGCTCATGGGTGCGCTCAGCGTCAGATACTCGCCGGTATCTTGCTGCACATAGTAGCGCTCTGAATAGGCGGTTTGCTCCCCAAAGCGAATGTGCACGGGTTCATCTTTGCCGCGGTAGTGCAAGGCAATGGTCAAACGCGGATTCGCCATTGCGGGTTTCGCGCGGTCTTCCGCCGCGAAGCTCTGCCCCTCCACGACAAGCAAGGCGGAGATATAGGCCGACACCGCCCCCTGGTCCGAACGCTCTTCCTGGCCGTTGCGCACGACCATCCACTTTTCGCTCTCATCCAACTGCAATTCGAAGGCTTCATCGCGCAGGGTAAACACCATGCGTTGCAGCCCGCGGATGCCATGCGTCAGCAACCGCCGCTCCCGAAACGCATTCGGCGTTTCCGGAAAAGCATCCACCGCCGCCGTGTCGATGGTAAAGACAAACGGGGCATCGGCGCGCTTGACGTACATTTGCCCGCCGTCTTCGCCGGTCGCGGCGCCGAAGTAAACGGTTTGTGTGCGGGCAGGCAGCCCGCGCCCGGGCTCTTCCGCGAAATGGAATGTAATCCGGGCCCCGGCCGGCGACAGGCCGTAGTCGGCCAAGGCCTCTGGGTCGTCGGTATACGCCGTGCCCGTGGCAAACTGCGCCGTCCTCACAAACGCATCAACCTTATCCGACCGTGCCGGGCCCGGATTCGGTTCGGTCTGAAGCCAGGCCCCATTGTCTTGCCGTTCGAAGACAACCGTCTGCTGCACCACGCCGCCCTCGAGTTCGATGGGCACATCGCCGGATGCCGGCGGGTCTTCTTCCGAGCGCTCGCGGATGCGCGTATATTCCACGCGCTCGACGGTTTCCTGCCCGGTCCCGGCCAAGTAGCGATTGCGCACATCCAGCAGGCGCCGGTCGAATTCGGCGTACTGCGCATTGTCGAGCAGGAGCACGCCGCCCGTTTCGCGAAGGGCATACCGGTACCGGCCGCTCGGGTCCGCAGCGCCAAAGGCGATCCTTTCGCCGGGCCCTTCGCCCATCTCGCCGAGCCCAATGCGCAACGTCATCACCGGCTCGCCGAGCCCGTAGACCTCCGCGGCATCGCGCGGCGCGATCTGCCGCACCGCCTCCATGTTGGCCGCCGCGTTCGCCATGCGCGACCATGCTTGCGGGCTCGCCTCGATTGCATAGGGTTTGGTGATCCGCCATCCAAACGCTTGGTCGCGCTCAGCCGCTATCACGTCTTGCCCAACGCGCTCGATGGTCAATTGCGCAACGTCTTCCGCCTCAGCGCCGGGAAAGAGCCGCCGCGCTTCTTGCCGCGCTGCCTCGGCCGCTTCGCCCTGAGACTCGACGTATGCATACAGCCCTGTCAGCGCACCAAGAATGACCGCCAGCATAAGGGTGCCCCGCGCCGTCATTGATAGCGCCTCCGCCAGAGCCACGTGCCCAGTGCGGCCAGGCCCACCGCCTGCACGCTGCCCAGAGAAGCGATCCAGGAAATCGTCCGCCGCTCGCCACCGGTCAATACGATCGGCTCTTGCGCATTCGTGTTCGCGCGGGGCGCGATTAATGCTTCCGCTTCGCTGAGCCAAGCGAACGTGTTCAGTACAAAGTCCGCGTTTACCGGGTTTAGGATTTCTGCGTTCGTCGCGATATCGCCGTCGCCTAAGACGATGAAGCGCGCCTCGCGCATCACGCCGGTGTCGCCCACGGGCACGTCCGTCGAAAACGCGCCGGCCTGCGCCAAATGCACCGGCCCGGCTACATCGGTCATTGCGTTGAAGAAGGCCACGCTCTCGCCGTCGCCGCTGAACAAATCGGTTTCACCCCAGCAGGTCGGATCAGTCCGCAGCAGCGGCGTCAAGGCGATGCGTGCTGGGGGCGCATCCGTTTGCGTGACCGAACAGGCGACCTTGAGTTCCATCCGCTGGCGCATGCCGACCGTAATGGGATGCTCGTAGTGGTAGCTGCCAACGAAAGCGCTCTCGTCCACTTCTTCGAATGTTTCGAGATCCGCCCCGAGCATGATGGTTTCCCGGGTAAGCGGCGAGACCACGATATTCTCGCCGACCTCGACGCCGAAATAGCTGCTGAGCCATGGCCGCAACACCTCGGCGCCCTGCGGCGCGCCGGGAGCTCGAATGAGCGGATCAATAAGCATCAGCAAACGCCCGCCCCGTTCCATATACGCCTCGAGCGCGGCGGTTTCGGCCAGACGCAGATCGCCCTCGGGAGACGCAATCACCAACAGGTCGCAATCGTCCGGCACGGCGGGGTTCGTCAGGTCCATCGTATGTTCACGAACGGCATAGGACTCGCTCTGCAGCAGCCCTGCCAATTGGCTCAGGCCCGTGCGTTGGCCCCGATCGCCGATCTGCTTTTCGTCGTGCCCCTGCAAAAAATACACCACCGGCCGGCTGTTGCGTATCACATTGATCAGCGCATTGGTGAAGTCGCGCTCTTCCAGTTTGGGATTCACCGGCTCGAGCTGAATGACGTCCTTACGGCCGCCTGCCCGCACGACGACCGTGCCGGCCCCGGAAAGGCGCGTGAGCTGCAGCTGCTGCACGCGCAACACATCAACCTGCGGGTCGATGAATTCAACCTGAACGAGGTCCGATACGGCCGATACCCGGTCCAGAAAACGCCCCGTGTTCTTGCGCGCGATCTCGGCGGTGTCGCTGGCGTATTCGCCGCGCAACGGAAACAGCCCAATGACCTCCACTGGCTCGGTCAGGCTGGTCAGCAGGCGAATGGTTTGCGGGGCAAGTTCGCGGCGGCCTTCACGGGTCAAGTCCCAAGCCCAATCGGCCCGCGCCGCGAAGGCATACAAGACGATGCAAATGCCTAGGAACAACACGGAGGCGGCCACGATGTTGGCCTGGCGAACCGGCTGCGACTGCACGCCGCCTTCGATCAGCCGCAGGGCCATCGACAACAAGAGCCAGCCCAGACCACAACATAGACTGGCCCCAGCCCCGTAGAGCACTGGCGCGGCGAAGGGGGCCTGCTGGACGACCAATACGTTGGCGGCAATCAGCAGCGCTATGAGGGCAACAATGCCGAGTGCATTGCGAAGGAATCGAACGATCGTCATCCGCGCCACTTTCGCGTCTCGAGGGCCCGCAGCGTCAAGAATAGAAAGAACGCAATGAACAGCAGGTAGTAGGCAATGTCGTGCAATTGAACCACGCCCTCCGCCATGTCGAGCGCATGGGCATCGATGGGCAATTCATTGACGAAGCCCCGGAACAGGGCGTAGGAAAACGCCGCCCAGCCCGCCGCCCATGCCGGCCAATGCGCGGCAATCTCGAGCGACTCCGGCAAGCGCTCGCTGAAGCGGCCCAGCGTCCACGTGGCCAGCCAGAGCAGGAATGTCCAGGCCCCGGCCGTCACTTGCGTGCTGGTCAT
Source organism: uncultured Nitrospiraceae bacterium (assembly GCA_964557505.1). Taxonomy (GTDB): domain Bacteria; phylum Hydrogenedentota; class Hydrogenedentia; order Hydrogenedentales; family CAZLBS01; genus CAZLBS01. Next base: position 8,731 of record CAZLBS010000104.1, read on the forward strand.
TGCCGACACAAACAGCCCAAGGCTCATAAAGGCGGCCCCCATCAGGAACACCGTCATGAGTCCGAACACAAGCACCGGCCACTCTACGTCGGTGGTCCATGCGACGAGGCAGAGCTGCGGAATCAGAAGAACAATCAATACCAGCAACATGCCAAGCGACGCGAGATACTTGCCAAAAACGATCTGCCGGTTCGAGAGCGGCAGCGTTAGCAGCAGTTCCATCGTCCCTTTGTGCCGCTCCTCCGCCAGCAGCCGCATCGTAATGAGCGGGCCGATAAACATGATCAGCTGCCCGCACAACACCAAGTATGGGCTCAGGAAATACGCTTCCAGGTCGGGCACTTCCTCCTGCTGTTGCGTTTGCTGCAGCACGCGCGGCCCTTGCTGATCTTGCTGTTGCACCGTCGTGCTGTCCGCATAGAGGACAAAGTTGAACGTGAAATAGAGCCCTGCCAGCAGGGCGAAGGCCCCGGCGATCACCCAACCCGACGGCGTCGTGAAGTAGCTCTTCAACTCCCGCTTGCATACCGCCATCGTGTTGCGCACCGCGACGCCGGGAGCAAAGCGAGGAAGCTCCGGCGCCGGCGGCGCGGCCGCTGCGGCACGCGAAGCATGCAATGGCGCCGCGGGCGCGTCAG
>CAZLBS010000105.1:0-2470 GCA_964557505.1 uncultured Nitrospiraceae bacterium
ACGACAACTTGACTTCGGCGGTGAAAGCAGGTACCCCTTGGGGTTCACGCCGGAGGACGGCCGCAGGAGGGCATGCCGATGAAGCGCCGCGATTTTCTTTCGATGACGACCCTTGCCGCCGGAGGCGCTGCGCTTGGCGGCGCAGGCCGCGCGGAGGCCGCTGCACATGCGGCGGAGCACGAGCCGCCTTTCCTTGATTTGGAAATGCTCGAGGACCGCAACTTCAACCGGTCGACGGTGGTTGCGCAAGGCGGCATGGTGGCGTCGAGTCAACCGCTTGCAACGCAGGCGGGCATCGACATTCTGAAGGCCGGGGGGAATTGCGTCGACGCGGCGGTAGCCGTGAATGCGGCGCTGACGGTGGTGGAGCCGGCGAGCAACGGAATCGGCGGCGACCTGTTCGCGATTTGTTGGAACGAGAAGGAGCAACGGCTCTTTGGGCTCAATGCGAGCGGGCGCGCGCCTTACGAATGGAACCTGGAGAAGGCCGAGGAAAAAGGCCTTCGGGCGATTCCGCGGCAGAGCCCGCTGGCATGGAGCGTGCCGGGTTGCGTGAGCGGCTGGGCGGCCTTGCTCGAGCGCTTTGGCACAAAGCCGATGGGTGATGTGTTGGCGCATGCCATTCACTATGCGCGCGAGGGCTTTCCGTTGATTCCGCTCATTAGCACGCACTTTCAATGGCCCAGCGAGCGCGCGCCGCACATGGCCGGCGTGTATCACCCGAATGGGCACACGCCGCAGTACGGCGAAGTGTTTCGGAATCCGCTGCTGGCCAAGTCGCTTGAATCCATCGCCGATGATGGCCCCGAAGCGTTTTACGAGGGTTGGATCGCGGAGGCGATTGTGGCGAAGTCGAACGAGTTGGGCGGCTACATGAGCATGCGGGATTTGGCCGAGCACACAGCAACCTGGGTCGAGCCGGTTTCTGCTTCCTACCGGGGCTACGATCTTTGGGAGATACCGCCGAATGGGCAGGGCATTGCGGCGCTGCAGATTCTGAACATGCTCGAGCAATTCGACATTGGATCGATGGCGCCGAATTCGGCGGAACAGCTGCATCTTTTCATCGAGGCGAAGAAGCTGGCATACGAGGATCGGGCGGTTTATTACGCGGATCCAGCGTTCGCCGATGTGCCGGTTGAGGCGTTGATCTCGAAGGCGTATGCCAAAGAGCGCGCGGCGCTCATCAACCCGCGGCGGGCCAGCACTGAGGTGGGCCATGGCGATCCGGAATTGGGCAGCGACACGATTTACTGCTGCGTGGCGGATGGCGGCGGCAACATGATTTCGTTGATTCAAAGCATCTACAGCGGCTTTGGTTCGACCATTTGTCCGGACGGCGTGGGCTTTCCGATTCAGAACCGGGGGCAGTCGTTTGCGTTGGATCCCGGGCGCCGCAACAAGCTGGAGCCGCACAAGCGGCCGTTTCACACGATCATTCCGGCTTTCCTGACCAAGGATGGCAACCCGGTGATGGCCTTTGGCGTGATGGGCGGGGCGTTCCAGCCGCAGGGTCACAGCCAGGTGATGATGAACATGCTTGACTTCGGGATGTCGCCGCAACAGGCGGGCGACCAGCCGCGTGTCGAGCACAGTGGGAGTTCGAGTCCAGAGGGCGGCGAGATGCGCTTGGGCGGCGAGGTCGTGTTCGAGCGGCGCATTCCGGACAAGACGAAACTGGCACTTGCCGAGATGGGGCACCGCATCCGCGGGAGCATTGGCGCGCACGGAGGTTATCAGGCGATCTGGCGCACGGACAGCCCGCTCATTTACTACGCAGGCAGCGACCCGCGCAAAGACGGTTGCGCGATGGGGTATTGATGCGATGAGCAACGCAATCACGGGCAGGCGGGCTTTCATGAAGGGGGGGGCGGCAGCAATAGCGGCCTTCGCGATGCATCAAATGGCGGGACCTCGCGCGCTTGCCGATACCTTCGAGCGCAAGGCGGCGCGGCATGGACTCAATCGATTTCCGCGCATGACGCAAGAGTACTATGTCGAGAAGCTGAGGGCAGTCGAAGCGCAGGCCACGGCCCGCCGGATGGGGCTCGCCAGCCGGGAAGAGGCGCTGGCGTACACCGCCGAGGTTCGTGAAAAGATTCAGATGTGCTTTGGGCCATGGCCAGAAAAGACGCCGCTCAATCCGCGCGTCACGGGCCGCCTGGAGCGTGCGGGCTACCGCGTCGAGAACATCATCTTCGAAAGCCGGCCGAACTTTCTTGTAACGGCCAACCTGTATTTGCCCAGTGGAACGACGACTCGAGTTCCTGGCGTCGTAGGGACGTGCGGGCACACGGCCAATGGGAAGGCAGGCTATCAAGAATTCTGCCAGGGTCTTGTGAAGCAGGGGTACGCCGTGTTGATATTCGACCCCATTGGCCAAGGCGAGCGGCTCCAATATGTGGATGCCCGCCTTGAACCCAAGCTGAGCCCTGGGATAGTTGCTCTGTACAGCACGGCATCACCGACC
>CAZLBS010000105.1:2480-3919 GCA_964557505.1 uncultured Nitrospiraceae bacterium
GCAGGCCGGGAATCAGCAGTTCCTGGTTGGGGAGCATCTGGCGGCGTGGCGCGCGTGGGATGGCATGCGTGCGCTGGACTACTTGATGACCCGTGAGGAAGTCGACACGGAGCATCTCGGCATTGTGGGCAATTCCGGCGGCGGCACCATGACGACGTGGCTGTGCGGCGTCGAGCCGCGCTTCACCATGGCCGCGCCTAGCTGCTTCGTCACGACGATGCGGCGCAACCTCGAGAATGAAGAGCCGCAAGATACGGAGCAATGCCCGCCCAACGTTTTGGCGCATGCGCTTGACCATGCGGATTTTCTGGCGGCGAGCGCGCCGGACCCCATCATCATTCTGGCGAAGGAGAAGGATTTCTTCGACATTCGCGGCGCGCGCGAAACGTATGCGCAACTTCGGCGCCTCTACGGGCTGTTGGACGCGGAAGACAAGATTGGGTTCTTCGCGGGCGAAGGCACGCACGGATTCACCCAGGACAACCGCGAGGCGATGTACCGGTGGTTCAACGCGGTCACTGGGGCCCGGCAATCCAGCGAGGAACCGCCGATCGAACTCGAAGACGATGCAACGCTCTACTGCACGCCCTCGGGCCAAGTGGCGGAGTTGGGTTCTGAAACGGTATTCGCCTTCACGTCCGCGAAGGCGAAGCGCCTGAGCATGCAGCGCATTGCTGTTCCGCGGGAGGGCGCGCTTCAGGCAGCGGTGCGGGAAGTCCTTCGACTCCCAGATCCAATGCCCGCGGCCACGCCGGACTTTCGCGTGCTGAAGAGCGTACGCGGTTCCGGGTATCCCAAGCCGCGGCATGCGCGCTATGCCGTGGAGACGGAACCCGGCATTCACGCGCTGGTGTACCGGCTCGGTGATGAGCCGTTGCCCGCGCCTCCGCCGCAATCCGGCGCGCCCGCGATTCTCTATGCGGCGCACATATCGAGCGACTACGAGTTGCGGCATGAGCCTTTGTTGCGTGAGTTGCTCGCGGATGCGCCAGATGCCGTCTTGTATACCTGCGATGTTCGGGGCATCGGCGAATCGCGGCCCAGCGTGGGCCGTCGGGATAGTTTTCTCGAGCCGTACGGCAGCGATTACATGCATGCCATTCATGCGATTATGCTGGATGCGCCGGTGCCGGGGCGGCGCACGCTTGATTTGCTAAGGGTCATTCGATGGCTGAAGGCGTTCGGCCATGGAAGCCTTCACGTTGCCGCGACGGGGTGGGGATGCATCCCGGCTGCTTTCGCCGCGCATCTTTCGGAGGACGTTGGCCAGGTCACGCTGAAGGGCGCGCCGGCTTCCTACCGCGCCATCGCGCAGACCGAACTGTATGAGTGGCCCTTGGCGGCATTTGTGCCAAACATCTTGACGCGGTTTGACCTGCCAGATATCTATACGGAGCTGGAACGAAAAGGCTTGGCCTTGGTCTGACTAATTCGAGAAG
>CAZLBS010000105.1:3929-9304 GCA_964557505.1 uncultured Nitrospiraceae bacterium
TGAGGCTCTCGATAACGGTGTGGGCGAAATTCCATATTTGCCAGGCTGCAACATTGGCGCGGTATCGGAAGGCGGGCCATACGGCATAGGCGATGGCTCCCGCGGCGGCCAGCCAAGCGATGAGGCCGGGAATGCTCCGAAAGAGGGCACGGACGAGGCCGAGGATTCCGCCGATGGCGAAGGCCCCTGTGCGGCCCGCAAGCTTAAGGCCATGCGCGATGTCGCTCGCTCCGGAGATGCCATGGCTGCGGCGGGCAATGCCTTCGGGAGCACACTCGCAGGCGATCATGGTGTTGCCCACGGTAAGGTGCTGGCCGTGGCCGAGTTTGCGTGAGCGGACGGCTCCTGCCCGCGCACCATTCACGTATACCGGCGCGGGCCCCAAGGCGCGGATGCTGTAGCCGCCGGCCACTGCCTCGACGTGTGCATGCTCGCGGCTCACGGCATCGTCGAGGGCAATGTTCACCGGACAGAGCGGGTCGCTGCCAATGATGAACGGGGTTCGGGTAATGGGGTACTCAGACCCGTCTTCCGGGCCGTTCACGATGATGAAGCGGTCGTTCGCGCTGACATCGTTCATGCGCTGGCTTCCGCGCCCGCCGTGTCACGGGCCTTGCGGTTAAAGACGAGTTGGTCCTGTTCCATCATCACCTCGATGACATCGCCTTTGGCAAACTTCTTCTCGAGCAGCATGGCGCTGACGGGATTGACGATGAGGCGGTCGACCGTGCGCCGAAGCTCGCGCGCGCCATAGTCGGGATTGTAGCCCTCTTCCAGCAGGTACTCGATGGCGCCGTGATATACGTGCATGTCGAGCCCTTTCTCACGGATGCGCCGGCGGAGGGCTTTCAAATGAATCTTGAGAATCTGGAAGATGTCTTCGCGCAGCAGTGGATAGAAGGGCACAATCTCATCGATGCGGTTCAAGAACTCGGGACGGAAATGCTCTTGCAGGATTTCCATCAGCTGCGTGCGGGGGTCGCCGCTTTCGCAGCGTTGCAGAATCTCCGCGCCAATGTTGGAGGTGAAGATAATCATCGTGTTTTTGAAGTTGACGTCGCGCCCCTTGCTGTCCTTCAAGCGGCCTTCGTCGAGCACCGGCAGGAAGATGTCGAAAATCTTCGGATGCGCCTTTTCGATTTCGTCGAAGAGCACGATAGAAAAGGGCATGTCTTTCACGGCTTTGGAGAGGCGGCCCTCTTCGTCGGAGCCGACATATCCCGGGGGCGCGCCGATGAGCCTTGAGACGGAATGCGCCTCGCCATACTCGGTCATGTCGAAGGTGAGCAAGTGCCGTTCAGAGCCATACACCATGCGTGCGAGGGCTTTGGCCAATTCCGTTTTCCCGACCCCTGTCGGCCCGAGAAACAGCATGACCGCATCTGGACGGTTTGGGTCGCCGAGGCCCGCGCGCGATTTTTTTGCGGCGGCAGCGGCCCGGTGCACTGCTGTGTCTTGTCCGATGATCATCTTTCGCAGGACCCGGTCGAGATTCGTCAGACGGGTGCGCTCTTCTTGCGTAATCTCTTCGATGGGCACGCCGCTCATTTGGCTGACCACTTTGCGCACATCATGCGGCAAAATGCGCTCTTGCTCAGGGTCGGGTTCGGATAAGCGTTCCAATTCCGGGCCGCCGTTGCGGGCGATTTTTTTCAAGCGCCAGCGTGCGCAAGTTTGGTCGATGACGTCGATCGCTTTGTCGGGCAAGTGGCGCTGGGGTAGATACCGTTGCGTCAGCGATACGGCGGCATGCATGGCCCGCGTACTGATGCGCACGCCGTGGTGTTTTTCCAATGATGGCCGCAACGATTCCAAGACTTTGATCGAGGCAGGTTCGGACAACGGCTCGATGCGCACCATCTGAAAGCGGCGTTCCAATGCAGGGTCGGCTTCGATGAACTTGCGGTATTCGTCGAGCGTGGTCGCCCCAATCGCGCGCAATTCTCCACGGGCGAGCGCGGGCTTGAGGATATTGGCCACGTCGACGTTGCTGCCGTCGGCCCCGCCAGCGCCCATGATAAGGTGAACCTCATCGATGAAGATGGCTGTGTCGGGGGCGTGCTTCAGGCGTTCGAGGAGGTTGTTCAATTTGTCTTCGAGGGCTCCCCGGTATTGCGTGCCCGACAACAGCGCGGAGAGATTGAGTTCAATGACGCGCTTGATGGGGAAGTCATCGCCCAGCTTATCTTGACCGATGGCGCGGGCGAGCCCTTCGGCCACTTTCGTTTTGCCGACGCCGGCTTCGCCCACCAAGATGGCGTTGTTTTTGCCGCGACGCGCGAGGATTTCCATCACGGTACTGACTTCGCGATCTCGGCCTATAGCCGGCTCGATGCGGCCCTGCTTGGCCAATAGCGTTAAGTCGCGCGTGATTTGATCAAGCAGATTCGCCCCATTTGCCGCCGCGCTCGTTGCTGTGGCCCGCGGGGCTTCCTGGGCCGCCGGGGCGTTTTCGCCGCTTGCTATTGGCTCTGCCCCTGGAGGGGTGCTTGCCGCGGCTTCAGGGGAAGCCGGCGCGCAGCCGCCGCCGCAAATGGCGGAGCGCAAGTCCTCGATGATCTCTCCGCGCTTGAGTCCGAGTTCGTCGAGGGTCCGGCTTGGGCGGGCATGCGCGTCTGCCATGATAGCCAAGAGGAGGTGGCTGGCAGCGGGTTCCGAGTTGGTCAAGCGCCTGGCGAGGCGTGCCGCTTCATTGGCGGCGGCCCCGCAACGCGGCGTATAGAATACCTCTGTCGCATGGGATGGCAAGCGGCCTGGCCAAGGCTTTCGCGCGATGATTTGGCCTGCCCGTTCGAGCCCTTCCCAATGCTTTTGCACGAAGGCAGAGGGAAGCTTCTCGGGCATGTCGAGCACGGCTTCGAACAGGTGATCGATGCCGACAAAGCCTTGCCCGCGCCGCATGCTTCGCGAAGCTGCCGCGTCAATCAGTTCGTTGATTTCTTGTGACGTTGAAACCCGCACCGCTTGCGCCCGCTATACCGCATGACCAGCACCCACTCGCCGTTCTTGTGGAGTATTGCAAATAGTGCCGAAAACCCACAAGCCTCTTTTGGAGGGCTGCAAGGGGAGGGATGGGTTAGCGCCGCGTGAGGACAAATCCAATTTCACCGGCCTGTCTCAGGGCCATGGCGCGAAAGAGCGGCTTCCATCGTGCGCTGGGAAAGCGGCGTTCCAAGGCGTGCAGCGCACGGAGGGCAGTCCCGCGGTACGCACTTCCGAAAATGTCGAGCACATCGAAATCGCTGAGCAGCTGATGCCACACCTTGCCATGCCATAGGCGCTCATCGCCGCGGAGGCCTCCGCGCCAATGGAGCGTCGGCACGGTAAAGATGACGCGCTGTGCCACCCGGGCATGCTCCTGCAGCGCCCGGCCAATGTCCGGCGGATCGAAGTGTTCGAGCAAGCCCTGGTGGTACAAGAGATCGATGGATTGGTCTGGAAAGGGAAGCTCGAACATGTCGCCCTGAGTCCAGGAGGCCTTGCCGCCGAGCCGTTGGCTCAACTGGCGATTCAACGCAAGGACGCCCGGGTCGTTGTCGAGTCCAATGAGGCAGTAGTCTTTTTGGCTTAGATAGATTGCCATGAGGCCGGTGCCTGTGCCTGCTTCGGCCAACAGGGGCCCGGGGGCATACGCTTCGACCATTGCCATGAAGTATGCCAAGTGGCCCAGGTGCTCATGGATGAAGGGAAGGCTGTAGTCGAGCCGGTAGTATTCGTCCCATGCAGGTGGGCCGTGCTCTTCGGGGCCATGCGGCATCAGGCGGCGCCGCGCCCCTTTACGACCGCTCCGAACGTGCGCAGCAGGATTTTGAAATCCAGGTCAAGCGACCAGTGATCGATGTAGTCGAGATCTAGCTGGACCCATTCGTCGAATTGGGTATCGCTGCGGCCGGTGACTTGCCAAAGCCCGGTAATGCCGGGCCGGATGCTCAGGCGCCTGCGCTGACTCCACTCGTACTCCGCGACTTCCGACGGAAGCGGCGGGCGCGGCCCAACGAGACTCATGTGGCCCAGGAAGACGTTGATCAATTGCGGCAATTCGTCGATGCTGTATTTGCGAATGAAGCTGCCGATGCGCGTGATTCTTGGGTCGCGCCGCATCTTGAAGACGGGTCCTTCCGCCTCGTTCTGTTCCATGAGCTTTGCTTTGAGCTCTTCGGCATTCGCCACCATCGAGCGAAACTTCAGCATCTTGAAGCGGCGCATGTTCATGCCGACGCGTTCTTGTCCGAAAAAGACAGGTCCGCGCGAGTCGAGCTTGATCATGATGGCGAGCGGGAGAAAGACCGTTGGCAAGAGGATGAGGAGTCCGAGTCCAGAGGCAACCACGTCTATCAAGCGTTTGATCGCCAATTGCAGTTGCTGCTCCGGGATGGCCGAGAGGGAGAGCAAGGGCACGTCTTCGATGAGATCGATGCGCCGGCGCGCAATCTTGACGGGGAAGAAGTCGGCCACGAGCCTGACAATCACGCCTACGCTTTCGCACAGGCTGGCGATGTTGTGGATGGTGTCGTAATGCGAGGCGATGGTCAGCGTGATGTAGACTTCGTCGACGACCTGGCTGGTCAGCACTTCTTGGAGATCGCCGGTCTTTCCGAGATACGGCAGGCCCAAATCGCCGAAGACGTGCATGCGCGATTCGTCGTCGTCGAGCACGCCCACTAAGCGGTATCCGAATTCCTCGTGCTCGAGGAGGACTTCGGCAAAGTGGCGGGCCCGCTCATTGGCGCCAATGATCAGGATGCGGCGAAAGTTCATGCCGCGGCGGCGGATCTTGCGCAAGAACAGGCGCAGCAATATGCGCCAGCAAACGAGGCCTCCCGAGGCGATGAGCGCGAATTCGAGCATGAATTCGAAATTGAACTGGCCGCGTTGGAAAAAGGCGACAATGAGCGCGGTGGACACGGCGGCCAGCAGCGCTGCGTTGACCAGGGAGCGAATGACCGCGGGCAGCGTGTCGTCGCGCCGGGAGACGAAGAGGCGTTGTTCCGCTGCTGCCAGGAGCCACGCCACGACAAACACCACGCCGTAGGGCGTGAGCGGGCGCAGCGCCTCGATGTCAGGCAGCGCAAAGGGCGGGCCTGCATGCACAGCGGCGGCGGCGAGATAGGCTGCCGCGGCCACGCAGGCATCGCCGGCAGCCATCACGAGCGTAAAGAAGCCTGCGTTGCGTTTTAGCACAGGCATGACACGTCCCTTCTTGCGCGCGTTCGGGAGCCGGCGCGCATAGCGCAGATTGTAGGGGCTGGCTCGAAGCGCCGCAAGCAGATCATGTTTTTGAGCGCGGCAGGTCTTGCGGCAAAGAGGCGCCGCCCGCTTCGCGGGGCGAAACGGGCGGCCGATGCATGTTGGCAGCCTGCCGAGACAGGACCGCC
>CAZLBS010000106.1:0-9266 GCA_964557505.1 uncultured Nitrospiraceae bacterium
AGTACGCCGCCACGCGCACGAAGCCGATGCCAGCCTCGCGGCAGGCATCGAGATCCACGTTGTTGTATCCTGCGCAGCGAAGCGCGATAAGCTCGACGCCTTCGGCCGCGAGAGCATGCACCGTCTGGGCATCGCAGCGATCGTTCACGAAGATGCAAGCGACCCGGCTGCCGCTGGCGGCGGCGGCCGTTTCGGGACCGAGCTGGAAGGGAAAGAACTCGAAGGAACAACGGTTGTTGTTGGCACGCTCGAAGGCTGCGCTGTCGTAGGGGCGCGCGTCGAAAAAGGCCACTGGCACAGCGCCGCTTGCCGCCTGCGCAGCGTCTGAAGCGCGTTGCTCGAGCGCGCGCGCCAGACGCCGGTACGTTCGGGCGTCCAAACCATCAAGGGTTTGCAATTGATCGCGGATGTCTTCAAGTCGTTCTGCTTCGTTCACAGGGGCCCCTCCTTTTGGTGCAACGCAGCGAAGCGCCGCGGCGTTCCATCACGCCATCATCTTTTTCGCCGCATGCTCCTGTGCACCCTCGCGCTGAGCCTCGCTGGCTGTGCATCGCTCAACCCATTCGCCGGCCGCCCGGAAATCGTGCGGGGCACGCCCAATGGCATGCCGGTCATTCACGAACGGCTGGTCGTGAGCAGCCATTTTGGACAGCGCGGGGGACGCTGGCATAAGGGCATCGATTTCGCGACGCCCAAAGGGGTCCCCGTTTGGGCCACAGGAGACGGCTGGGTCACCTTCTCCGGAACATGGGGCAACTATGGACGCACCGTCATCATTGAACACGCGGATGGTTACGAAACGCTATACGCGCACCTACGCAAAATCAAGACCAAAACGGGCCGCTTCGTCCGGCAGGGCGACACCATTGGCACCGTCGGGGCGAGCGGCAATGCCACCGGCCCGCATCTCCACTACGAGGTCCGGAAAAACGGCGAAGCCCGCGACCCCCGGCCTTACTTGGATTTGCTCACAAGTGCGCGATGAAGGGCGGGCGTATCAGTTCAACACATCTCAAAATCGCCTTGCTGAGAAAAATGGCAACGCCTCGCGCCATTGAATTGCGCGGCTTGCGGAATATTGTCCAGAGTTTTCATTGACAGCGGCGCGCCGGCGCCCACGATTTAACGCAGAGCTAACGGACGAAACATGCCGGGGCAATAGAGTGGGCTTAGCTTAAGCCTCACGTGCGGAGGACTGTCCCTTTCCTTTGCCGCTTGGTGTTCCCTCCACGTGGCGGACAGTCCGATTCTCTACCCTCGGTTCCCAGGTCCCCCGTCTGGGAACCGCTTTGCCGCAGGACGCCGCGGTGATCTGGCAGTCGAATTTGGAACGGCAGGGTGCAGTTGTTTCGCCATGCCTGGGGCGTGTGTAATGCGAGAGTGCGTTAGCGCTTGTCGCAGCGCCCAAGAGGATAGCCGCCGTCACCGATGCCGCGATTTCCGTACCCATTCTTGCGCGTGTCCGTCCGGCTTGCAGCCGCCGTAGCATTTGTTGCGCTTTGGCTGGCCGTCATCCCGTTGGCGCTCGAGGTCTATGCATATCTGCGCTTTCGCTACATTGAAGACACCAACACCTTCATCCAGGCGACGCAAGGCATGGGCGCCCTTGAACAGCCTCCGCCAGAGCATAGGGCGGCGCCCTTAGCGTTGGCGCCGGTTGAGGCCGAGGTACTTGAGCAGTTTGCTGAGCGGGGCCAGAGGCAGCGCAGGCGCCACTTGCACGACCCCGCCGACGCGGCGGTGCTCCCGTACGTAGATGAGCGCTCAGACTTCATCGATCCGGCCAAGCGGGCTGCCGCGTGGCGCGCCTACCCGGAACTCGAGGCGGAACAGCAGCGCCTCTTCGCGGCGGCCCGGCGTTGTCAAGTGGTCGTGGGAAAACCAGATGGCACGTTTGTGGAGGAACGCGTCCTGCCAAAAATGCTCGCCGTAACCAGCAGCATTGCGTATGGGCTGCAAACGGGCGATTACGGCGGCGATGTCCATGGCCGCATTGCCCGGCTGGCCCGCAAGCTCGTTGATACGGCGCTCAGTCAGCCCCCGCTCGCGCAGGACATTCTGCTCGAGCCACACCCCTTTGCCGGCGAGATCGCGTTCACGGTGGGCGCGCTTCGCGTCTCTCTTAAAGAGGGCGGCGGGCAAGCGATCTACGTGTTCGTCGAAGAGCATCCCGATCAACTGTATGCGCCGTCGGTCTTTCCCGGACTCAACAGCAATCGCTACCGCATCCCGTGGTACCGCTTAGCGCCAAACGTCAGCGAGCCGGGGCTTCGTTCGAACGCGTTCGGCATGCGCGATGACCCTGTCGCATTGCCCCGTCCGGAGGGCATGGCGCGCATCCTTTGTATCGGCGGCTCGACAACGATGGAAGGACCGGCCAATGACCACACCTATCCGAACCTGCTCGAGAAAATGCTTGAGTCTTCCGCGATAGAGCCGGCGCCGGACGTCATCAATGCCGGTGTGGACGGGCTTGAGATGGACCGCCAAGTGGCGCGGCTGCACGACTTTCTGGCGGTCGAGCCGACGGCCCTTCTAATCTACGCCGGCATCAATGACACGTTTGCGATTGCAGGTGCGCAGCACGGCCCGCAGGACCCGCGAGACGGCTGGCAACGCAGCGCCCGCCGGTCGCGATTCTTTCGTTTGCATCTTTCGCAGTGGCTGACCCTGAGCCCTGACGCGACGCGCGCGTTGACGCAAGCGTACTATTTCGACACCCTCGACGCTCTGGTCCGCTTGTCGCGCGCGGCGGGCGTGCCGGTCATTGCCAGCACCATCGCCCTGCCAGACCCCGATGCCATCTCCACCGCGGAACTGCACTACTACGATTACACGCTTCGAGCCTTTCACCATATGCACTATTTGTCATTCACGGATTTCGCGGCACGCATCGACGCCCTGAACGAGGCCCTCGCTGCGTTTTGCGCGGAGCGGGATATCCCCCTGATTCCCCTCGGCCAAATGATGCCTCCCGGGATTGGGGCCTTTCGCGATCATTGCCATTTGTTCCCTGATGGAATCGCCGCGAAGGCGGAAGCAATGGCCCCGTTCATCGAGCGGTTGCTTCTCGATGAGCAAGCAGCCCGCTAGACCAACGGGTCTGGCTGTCCAAACTCGCGCCAGGCTTGCGCGCGCTCCACGCAGGCCGGACACACGCCGCACGGGCGCTCGCCCCCGCGGTAACACGTCCAAGTGTGGGCATAGTCGACGCCTAGATGATGGCCCTTGCGCAAGATGTCGGCCTTGCGCAGCGAGATAAACGGCGCGTGAATCGTAACCGGCTCGCGGCGGTTCAACGCGAACGCCGCATTCATTCGTGCAAGAAAGTCCGACGTGCAATCCCAATAGCCGTATTCGTCTTGTACCTGCGCCCCGTAGAAGACATCTTGCACGCCGCGCGCCTCCGCCGCGGCCGCCGCTATCGACAGCAACATCATGTTTCGGTTGGGGACGTAGGTGGGCGGCTGGTCGCGTTCCGCTTCGGAAACGGCTTCCATTGCCGGCACGTCCGCCCCGCCGGCCACGAGCGTGGTGCCTTCCCTTATCAAGGTCCCCACGAATCCCATGTCGGCCACATGATACGAGGCGGCCCCAGCCGCACGTGCCTGCCATGCCGCCGACTCCAGCTCTCGGGCATGCCGCTGGCCATAGTGAAAGCTCAGCGCATGCAGCGGGGCGCGCCGAAGCTCTTTTGCCACATAATGAATGAGGGTGGAACTATCCATCCCTCCGCTTAAAAGGACAAGAGCCGGCGCCATCACTGCATCCTCGAATCGTGCGTACTGTCGAAGCATGGGGTACGGCTGCTATTCTACGAACACGCGGGGGCGATGGCGCAAAACGATGAACAAAGGCGGGCTCGATTGACACAGGCAGCAATCTCAAGGCGCGGCTTTCTGGCAGGAGCGGGAGCCGCCGCGCTGAGCGCGTCGACGTCTTCGCCCCTGAACAGCCAGGCCCCGTACATCATGACCGTGCTGGGCCCAATCCTTCCGGAGGAATTTGGGCCCGCGTTGCCCCATGAGCACCTGCTCGTGGATTTCTCCGGCTGGGACGCGCGCAAACCCTACGACGTCTCTGAGGTCATTGACGTCGTGACGCCCCATGTACGAGCAGCCTATGACGCGGGAATGCGCGGCATGGCCGAATGCACCCCCGCCTATCTGGCGCGCGACCCGGAAATGCTCCGTGAAGTGAGCAAGCGTACCGGCATGCACCTGGTCACGAACTGCGGCTATTACGGCGCGGTTGATGACAAGTTCGTGCCCAGCTACGCGCACGGCGATACCCCGGATGCATTGGCCGAGCGCTGGACCCGCGAATTTCGAGAGGGGATCGGCAACACGGGCATTCGCCCAGGGTTCATCAAGACCGCCGTCGACAACGGCCCGCTCTCGCACATCGACGAGAAACTGGTGCGCGCGGCATGCCGCTGCCAACGAGAAACCGGTCTGACCATTGGCTGCCACACCACATCGGAAGAGGCCATTCGAGATATCGCCCGCGTGCTCGAAGACGAAGAGGCCCCGCCCGGCCGGTTCATTTGGATTCATGCGCAAGCGGTCGATGACCCTGGCCTTCATCTGGACATGGCCGAGCGCGGCATGTGGATAGAATTCGATGGCATCCGGCCCAACACCATCGCCCGGCATGTTGGCTTGGTGCAGCAGATGCGTGAAGCCGGCCACCTGTCCCGCGTGCTGCTGTCGCATGACGCCGGATGGTATACGGTGGGCGAGCCTAAGGGCGGAGACTTTCGCGGCTTCACGCTGCTGAGCAAGGCGTTCTTGCCGGCCTTGCGCGAAGCCGGCGTAGCGGAAGATGCGATCACCAGGCTGACCAAAACGAACCCGGCGCGGGCGTTCGCCATCCGTCCGGTAAAGAAGGACCTGTCATGACAGTAGAAGATCTCGGCGGCAAGCTCGCCATCGTCACCGGAGCAAGCCGCGGCATCGGCTTTCACATCGCGCAGGCGCTGCACCGCGCAGGCGCGACGGTCGCCATTACCGGCCGTGAGCAGCACACCATCGAAGCGGCGGCGTCCAAAATCGGGAAGGGCGTGCACCCCTATGTCTGCGACCACAGCGAGGCCGCGAGCATTGACGCCTTCGCCGAATCGGTGAAGCAAACGCTCGCGGCGCCCGACATCCTTGTCAACAACGCGGGCGTCATGTGGTTCGGCCCGGTGCTCGGCATGGAACCGCACGAATGGAACGAGGTCATCGACACCAACCTCACCGGGGTCTTTCTCACGACCAAGGCCTTTCTGCGCGACATGATCGGCAAGGAGCGCGGCGACATCTTCATCATCAGTTCGATGAGCGGGAAAAAGGGCGACGCCGGCGCATCCGCCTATGCGGCAAGCAAGTTCGGCTTGCAAGGCTTCGCGCAGGCCCTGCAATACGAAGTCCGCGAATTCAACATCCGCGTGATGGTGTTGAACCCGAGCAGCGTCAACACGGGCGAAGACGACGGACGCACGGAAGGCAAGGGCATTTACCTCCATGCCGCCGACCTTGCCAGCACCGTCGTTCACCTGGCCTGTCTGCCGGGCCGCACCCTCATCCGCGACATGGACATCTGGGGCACCAACCCGAAGGCATAGGTTCAGACTCGACGGCACGCCCGCTCGCACGGTATGCTATGCGCTTGCCTGCCACCTTGGGGCGGTTAGCTCAGCTGGCTAGAGCGTCTGGTTTACACCCAGGATGCCGGGGGTTCGAGTCCCTCACCGCCCACCATGCCGTACGCTGGCGGCGCAGGCTCCGTACCTCGGGTCCTCACTGAAGGGGCCGGGCATCTGTTCCCCGCGGTTTTGAGCGAGCCGTCGCTCCCAAGACGGTTCAACACATGCGCCACAAATAGAACAGACTTGCTCGGGGTTGCACCCTACCCGGCGGCGGCGCGCTGGACATTGCCTTCAACCCATTCGCGCCCTTAGGAAGCAGACTCGATTTCGCGGCAACCGATGCCGCCAATGGCATTGGGCTGCGGCTGGCGCCCCGTTGGCAAGCATCGCCGGCTTCGCGCTCCTACGCCCGGGCAGCATGGGACGTGCCGTGAGGCAAAGCGCCCACGCGCAGGGCACGTCCCTTCCCGCACGCGGGAGATATTGCGCCGGCCACTGTCACGCATGCTATATCCCCGGCATGCTCATTTTGCTTCCGCCCAGTGAAGGCAAATCCGAAGCCGAGGGTACGCGCTATTTTACGGATGCTTGTCCGGCTTGCGTGCAGCATACGCAAGGGGTCATCGACTATCTGAAAGGGCTATCCCCTGCCGGGCATGCGAAGTGCTATGGCGTGAAAGATGCCGCAAAAGCGCAAGCCTGGCACGACGCTAACGTGACGGTATTAGAAACTGCCGGGCTTCCTGCCATCGAGCGCTATACAGGCGTCGTGTATCAGCATATCGGCTATGCAACGCTTTCAAAGAAGGCCGCCGCCTGCAAACGCCTGCACATCGCATCAGCGATGTTTGGACTGATTCCGGCGGATGCGCCCATTCCGCCCTACAAGCTCCCCATCAATCCGTGGCTCACGCGGTATTGGAAACCCATCAACAGCGCGCGCCTTGCCCGTGAAGCGAAGGACAAGCCCGTACTTAATCTCTTGTCGCAGGCCTACGCCAAGACGATCGACTACGAGCCGCTCATCTCCCCGGACTTCAAGGCCGGCGGCGGCAAGAAGTCCGCGGGGCACTTCGGTAAAGCCATCAAGGGGCGGTTTGTGCGGTGGCTGCTCGAGGAGCGCGTGACCACGACAGGGCGCTTCAGCGAATTCAACGAAGAGGGCTATCGCTGGGATGGCAGGGACTTTATTCGTCCGTAACGCGTAGCGTCTGCGTCAATCCAGCGGATATGCTTCCGGCCAACGTGCGTCTTCGTCACGAGGAGGAGCCTACCCCATGTCTTTCGAACCGTCGACCGCATTTGCAGAATCGCTGAATGCACCGAATCTTGATCGCTATAAGATTGCGCCCGAGTCCATGTCGACCATCGTCATCTTTGGGGCGACGGGCGACCTCGCAGGGCGCAAGCTCATGCCCGCGGTGTACAACCTCTGGCGCGCGGGCTTCTTGCCGGAGAACCTCACCATCGTCGGCGTCGCGCGGCGGCCCAAGTCAGACGCCGAGTTTCGCGAGGATATGTGCGATGCCCTCATGCAACACTCCCGCAAAGTGGACGGACAAAAGGCCGCATGCGATCGCATCGTGCAGCACGTTTTCTATCACCAGTTGAACTTTGCGGAGGACGAAGACTTCGGAAGCCTGCGCACACGCCTGGAAGAGCTGGAACATGAGCGGGGCTTGGCAGGCGAGCGTTTGTATTACCTGAGCGTAGGGCCGGAATTCTTCGCGCCCATTGCCGAGCGCCTCGGACAGGCAGGCCTGATTGATGGTCCGGAAGCTGGGAGGCAATCGCGCATCGTCATTGAGAAACCCTTCGGCCACGACTTGCAATCCTCGCGCAGCCTGAATGCCAGTCTGGGCAATGTACTCACCGAACAGCAGATCTTTCGCATCGACCATTACCTCGGCAAAGAGACGGTGCAAAACATCAACGCCTTTCGCTTTGGAAATGCCATCTTCGAGCCGTTGTTCAACCGGCGCTACGTGGATCATGTACAGATTACGGTCTCGGAAACCGTCGGCATGGAAGGCCGCCGCGGCGCGTTCTATGACAAGGTCGGCGCCCTGAAAGATGTGGTGCAGAATCATGCCCTTCAGCTGCTCTGCCTGGTCGCCATGGAGCCCCCCGCCGCATTCCGTGCGAAAGAACTGCGCGACGAGAAAGTGAAAGTGCTCACATCCCTGGAGTTGCCCGAGGCCGACGATGTGGCGACCTGGTGCGTGCGCGGGCAATATGCGGAGGGCAACGGCCAGCCAGGATTTCTCAGCGAGGAGGGCGTCGCGCCAGATTCGCACACCGAGTCCTACATCGCGCTGCGCTTGCAGGTAAACAATTGGCGCTGGGCCGGGGTCCCGTTTCTTGTGCGAACGGGCAAGCGCCTCAAGTCTCGCCTCACAGAAATCGCCGTGCAATTCAAGGCGCCGCCGACGCACTTCTTCAGCGAGATGGGCTTGCCGGCTCCCGAGACGAACAATCTCGTCTTCCGCATTCAGCCCGCCGAAGCCATTCTATTGCGGTTCAATGCGAAGGCCCCGGGCATGGCCTTCGGACTGAGTCCCATGCAAATGGACTTCAGTTACGAGAAATTCCAGAGCGACATGCCCGAGGCTTACGAACGCCTTATCCTGGATGCCTTGCGCGGCGACAGCACGCTTTTTACCCGGGCCGACGAAATCGACGCGGCATGGGCCATCTGCGACAAGATTCAGGAGCATTGGGATGGCGGCCATCCCCCCGAGCTGTACCGCCCGGGGAGCTGGGGACCCAGCGCCGCCGACCGTCTCTTCCTAAACTGCGAAGGCTGCTGGCGTACGCCGGAGGTGTAGCGCTCCTTCAGACCCTGCATGGCATTCAAGCCTGCCAAGACGATACTGTGTGTGAAAGCATATGGATATCCTTACGTCTTATCTTGGGGGGCGAACGCTTTGGAACTGCATCTGCACGTGTCAGACAATCCGTTTGACGAACTCGCTTCGGACCTCGTGAGGGTCCTTGCGGAGTTAGCGGAACCGAACATTGCCTTGTCGGGCGGCGACACCCCGCGCGCCCTCTTTCACCTGCTCAATGACCCCGAGTACCACGGCAAAATCGACTGGAGCAAAACCGGCATTTGGCAAGTGGACGAGCGCGGCGTAGGCCCGGATCATCCCGATTCAAACTGGAGGATGATTTCCGGCGAACTCCTAAGCGAGATCACGCCGCGCCGGGCTGAGCGCATACGCGCCGAGGAGAAGGGCGCCGCCGAAGCCTATGAAGCGCTCATTCGCGAGGGCGTTCCCGCCGGCCCCGGCGGCATCCCGAGATTCGACGTGGTCATTCTGGGCATGGGAGACGATGGCCACTTCGCGTCGCTTTTCCCCGGCACCGCCGCCCTCGACGAAACAGAACGCCTTATCGTGCGCAATGACATCCCGCAGAAAAATGACTACCGCATCACCATGACCTATCCGCTCGTGCGTGCCGCTGCCCGAAGGTGGTTCCTGGTGCGCGGCGCCGGCAAGGCCCGCGCCTTCGCCCGCGTGAAGGGCGCCGTCTTCTTCGGTGACGCGCTCCGCTACCGCCCCCTCGCGCCGCTCCACGCCGCCCACGCCGAGGCCCTTGTACACGCAGACGTCGAAGATCTCGCGGGTGG
>CAZLBS010000107.1:0-277 GCA_964557505.1 uncultured Nitrospiraceae bacterium
CCGGCACCCCGGCCGTGTCGCAGTAGCCCCAGGTCTTGGGGTCCTGGGCCAGTTCTTGCACCGCATCGCGCATCCAGGGAGATGGGGCATCGCCTTTGTTGATGGGGTCGCCGATGTTTTCCCACGTAATCTCGACACCCATCCGGCGCAGCTCATGGCCGACGGCGACGATCTCGCGGATGGCGTAGGTAAGGCTCTTGGCGCCCATGTGAATGATGTCTCGGCGCATCACATGCTCCCATGCGTCATGGCAAATGTTCGGTAAGAAAGACCTCAG
>CAZLBS010000107.1:287-9242 GCA_964557505.1 uncultured Nitrospiraceae bacterium
AGGGTTGGGGCGCCGCCGCCCCGGAACGGCGGCCTAATCCCCTGCACAACCACAAGTCTACGTGCGCTTCCTTGAGTGTGCAACAGAATATGCGCACCTGGGTGGCATGGCCCCCGGTCGAATACATACCGTCAGGGGCCTTCATCGGTTGAGACCGTATTTATCGATGCGCCGCCGCAAGGTTTGGTAACTCATGTTGAGATGGCCGGCGGCTTTCCGGCGGTTCCAGTGGAAGCGCTCCAGTGCGTCCAGGATGCGTTCCCGTTCTTGTTCGGGAGATTCTGTCTCGCTCATGTCATGCGTGCCGTTGCCCGATGGCTGTTGCGCCGGCATGGCAGCGGGGCCGCGCGCGCCCGAGGTTTCGTGTCTAGCCCCATCCGTGGCCTGTACCGGTCCGGTGACCGGCTTGCCCATCGCGAGCCAGCGCTTGATCGTGCTTTCCAGTTCGCGCACATTGCCCGGCCAATCATATTGCGTGAGCGATGCGAGGTCTTCTCCCGAGAACTCCAAACTCTCGGTTGCGTAGCGTCCGTGCTTTTGAATGAAGTGCCGGACGAGCAAGGGGATGTCTTCCTTGCGTTCCTTGAGCGAGGGCATCCAGAGACAGACTTCATTGAGCCGAAAGTACAGGTCGCTGCGAAATGAGCCATCGCGTGTACGTGCTTCGAGGTCGGCATTGGTGGCAGCGATGATTTGGACATCGACCCGCTGCGCGTGCGTGCCCCCGAGTTTGGTGAATTCCTTGTGTTCAATGACCTGCAGGAGCTTGGACTGCAAGTTGGGGTCCATGTCGCCAATTTCATCGAGAAAGATCATGCCATTGTGGGCCAGTTCGAAGCGGCCTGGCTTTGAGCTGACGGCCCCGGTAAAGGCGCCCTTCTCATAGCCGAAGAGTTCAGACTCGAGGAGTTGGTCCGGCAAGGCGGTGCAGTTCACTTTGATGAAGGGCTGGCCGCTTCTTCCGGACATACGGTGAATCTCGCGGGCGGCCATGTCTTTCCCCGTGCCGCTTTCGCCGCGAATCAGGCAGTTCAAGTCGGTCATGCCGACCTGCTCGATGGCGTCGCGCAGCTTCTGCATGGCGGCGCTGACGCCAATCAACAGGGATTCGTCTGCGTTCGCGCTGCCCCGACGCTGTGCAAGCCGCCTTGGAGGCAAGCGGTCTTCTTCCCCTGCGAGCACCCGCTTAAGCGCAGTGCGCACTTGGGACAGGCTGAACGGCTTTGGGATAAAGTCGGCTGCGCCATGGCGCATGGCTTCAATCACTACATGCGGGTCGCTGTCCACACTGGTGCAAACTATACGGGCATCTCCTTCTTGCTCGCAGAGCATCGCCAGCGTGTCGAGGGTGAGACCGGCATCGGGGAGGATTTCCAAGACGAGGGCTTCGGCGCTGGATTCATGAAGCAGCGTCAAGGTTTCAGCGAGCGTCGAGGCGGCATGCACCTGGTAACCGGCGCGCTGGAGGCCATGCTCGAGCGCCCAGCGCACGCCGGGATCCGTATCGAGCACGACCACGGCCCGCACACGCGGTGCTTTTTCCGCATGGACAGGGTCAGCCGGCGATAGCGGGTCCCATGAATCGGCCATTACAAGGCCACCTGGCGAAGGGCGCGGGCGCTGGTCGCGTTGCGCGTCACCTCGATTCGCAGCACCTTGCCGGCCTCGGGGGTGATCTCGAGGGTAAGCTTGCCGCCGCAGGTGTGGACCGTGCGTTGGGCGAGGAGCAGCATGGGGTGGCGATCGAGGGATGCGTTGGCGTCGTCGGCCCAGATGTTTGGCTCAGAGCCGGGCAAGAGCACCGGGTTTCGCACACTGACCTCGAAGCGGGCCAGGTCCTGTCCTTCGGGATGGAGGCGCAAGGAGATGACCCCGCCGACTTCCACCGCGCGCAAGGCGCCCAAGATCACATCAAGAAACACGCGGGAAAGCGCGGTACCGTTGAGCAGCACGCATTCGCAATTCGCGTCGATATCTTGCTCGACGTGGACATTGCGGCTCTGGATGGTAACGGCGAGGATGTCGAGCGCACGCTGTACGTAGCCGCCCAATACAACGGTCTCGACGGTGTCCTCCCGCAAGAGCGCCAACTGCCGGAATTCCTGCGTTTGACGGTGCAGGCGTTCGACGTTTTCCTGGACGAGCGCGATGCCTTCGAGCACGTCTTCGCTCTCCGCTTCTTCCCGGATGACCTCGGCGGTCGTCCGGATGGCGGTAAGCGGCTGCACGAAGTTGCGAGTCAATTCGGCGGCAATACTGCCGAGGCTCGCCTGATGCGCCACTTGCAGCAGCAAATGGGCTTGCTCCCATTCGAAGGCCATCAGCCGGGCGCACATGCCGAGGAATTCCTGTTCGTTTTCATCGGCGGTATGGGACGGGTCGAGATAGAAGCCTACACTTGAGACCGAGCGGTTCCACAGCGTCTGCGGGTAGACGAAGTCGGCGAACTCGGATGTATACACGCCGGTCATACGCTCGACCCACTGACGCATCAAGAGGCGCGGCTCGGCTTCGATGAGCAAACTGTCGTAGCCGATGTGCGTACTGTCGCCTTCGGAGAAGATCACCTCCGGCTCGTCTAGCCCTTCGTGGGTGACGAGGGCCACAAATTTCTGCCGGGTAACGTCGCACAAGGCCATGCAGCGAAGCGGCATGTATGGGGCAAGTTCGGTAAACAATTGCCGAATCATGTCTTCGCTCGAGAGGTGATGGGACGATAAACGGGTGAGGTTGAGCAGGGCGTGCAGGCGGTCATTGCTGCGGCGCAGGTCGGCGGTCGCAGCTTCAATACGCGCGCGCAGATGCTCGCGTTCCTCTAACAGGAGGCGCACGAGTTCGGCGCGCTCGCGCAGGACGGCGTGGTGACTCACGGCACGTTGGACGGCCGTTTCGACGACGGTCCGATTTACGGGCTTGGTCAGGTAATCGAACGCCCCGCCGCGCATGGTGTCGATAACGGTTTCGGCATGGGCATCGCCAGTCAGCACAATGGCGACCACGCTGGGATCGATCTCGAGGAGGTCCGACATGAGCGACCTTCCGTCGCCATCGGGCAAGCCAAGGTCGATGAGGCAGCAGCTGTAGGCGCCCTCGGAAAAGGCGGCCCGCCCTTCTTCGCAACTCTCCGCCAATCGGCACGGATAGCCCGCCTTTTCCAAGACCCGGCCAAGGTAATTGCAAAGCTTCGGATCGTCCTCGACGATCAAGATCGAGGCCGGGCCTGTGTGCAGCTGTCCCGTGTCCACGCCGCCTCCAATTCGTGTAAAGGCTCACGCCTAAAGCGCTTGAGAAAAGTCCCCGAAGCGAGAGTAGCCCAGCAGCTTCAATCTGTCAAGCAAATACGTCATTCAGACGCGCATCATTTGGGCACAGAGATGGCCAATTCTGCGAATTCTATTTGCTCAACAGCGAAAACCCCGCCCGGCGCAGTTGCATCTGCGGTCAAAGTATTGTCAGCCGTGATAAGCATCGCTAAATTATACCTGAATTCTGGCGATATGCCGCACTCTGCTGCTGTACTGCAAGTCGTTAATTAGCAACGGATTAGGATTCATCCCAACCATCGAGTCATTGCGGCATTCGAATTGCTTTAACAGATTCGGAGGTGCCGGATGGAAGCCGAAATTGATACTCTGAGGGCGACGATAGCTGACCTTCAGGAGAAGTTACGCAGCGAGATGGAGCGCCGGTCGGATTTGGAGCGGCGCTGTCATATGCTAGAGCGTCTTGCACATCACGATCCTTCGACGGGTTTGCGGACGGAATCGTATCTTCGTGCCCGCGTTCAGGAAGAAATTGAACGTTCGATCCGGTATCCGAGTGCGACGACGTTGGTCACGCTGGTTGCTCCGAGTGAACGGGTCCCGAACATTCCGAAGCTTGGCAGCCACCTTGTGGATGAGTTGCGGGTCTCGGACCAGGTGTTCGCCCTGAGCAATAACGGCATCGCCATCCTGATGATCGAGACGCCGGAAGAAGGCGCACGTCAGGCATTGGCACGCTTGTCGACGGATTTGGAAACGTTTGTGCAAGGCTACGGCTGCACCGTGACAAGCTTCCCCGTGGACACCAACCTGACCGACGACTTTCTGCGCGTCGCGCTTGAACGTCACAACGATATCGCCCGCGCCTTGTACCCAAACGGTGAAGGCATAGTCTCGACGATACCTTCGAACAACTAGAACATTCCTCCCCGCCGTCTTCCCCATCTGCTCCTGTTCGATGCATACCATGATGCCGCGGCACGCTCTCTTGGCGGCGCACCGCGGGCCGCCGGTTGCATCTATGTCTCTTTGCAAGTAGTCTCTAAGGCTGCTGGGCAGAAGTGTTCATTCCTCCTCGACTATCAAGGCAGCACCCGTTCATGGACGAGTCATCCGCGCCCTCGCACTGGGTGCACGACCTCGACCCAATGCTCCTCCAGATTTATGGGGAGTTTGGCATCCGGTGGTACGGCCTCGCGTACCTAGCAGGATTTCTAGCGAGCTATTTGTTGCTGCGCCGGTACTACACCAAGGGACGTTCGCCCCTTGATTTTCAGCAGCTCGAGCAGGCGGCGTTTGCGTTGATTCTTGGTTTGCTGGTTGGGGCGCGCGTGGGCTTCATCGTGCTCTACGACTTGGAGAGCACCCTCGACAATCCCCTGCGGCTGGTCCAGATTTGGAAGGGCGGCATGTCGTTTCACGGCGGGCTGGCGGGGTGCATTATTGCGTGCATTTGGATCACCCGGAAGACGGGAATCGGCTTTCTGCGTCTGGGCGACCTGGTGACTTCGGTTGCCCCGACGGGCCTGCTCTTTGGGCGGATCGCGAACTTCATCAATGGAGAGCTGTATGGCAAGGTGTCTCAGGCGCCTTGGGCGGTCATCTTTCCTCAGAGTGCGCCGCCGGGCACGCCGGCGCCGCTGATCGAGCCGAGGCATCCTTCCCAGCTGTATGAGGCGGGGCTGGAAGGGGCCGTGCTGCTGGCATGGATGCAGTTCCGGATGTGGAAGACGGATGCTTGGAAACGGCCGGGACAGCTCTCTGCGGAGTTCATGCTGCTCTATGCTGTGTTTCGCATCTTTTGCGAGTACTTTCGAGAGCCGGATGCCCCCCTATTGTTTGGGCTGAGCCGGGGCACGGCGTATAGTTTGGTGATGATTGTGGTGGGCGCCGTGGTGCTGGTGCGAAGCCTGCGAAGCGAGCCTATCGGCGAGGAACCCGCTCCGCGCAGATGATGGCGCGGGCCGGTTAGTCGTTCTCGGGCGGCGGCAAGACGCGCTCGAGTTCGTCGAGCGTCGTAAGCCCGCTGCGGACTTTGCTCAAGCCGGCATCCATAAGCGCCTTGATCTTTCTGTTGCGTGCGGCGAGTTGCAGTTGGTTGGTGGTCGCCCGTTCGAGCACCAGTTGCGAGAACGTGTCGTTCATCGTAATCAACTCGCCGATGGCTGTCCGGCCCCGGTAGCCGATTTCCTGACAGTCTGCACAGCCTTCGCCCTGATAAAAGCGCATGTTTTCGCCCTCAAGGCCGAACTTGCTGACTTGTTCTGGGCTTGGGTGCGCTTCTTTGGTGCACGCGGGGCAGTTCATGCGCACGAGCCGTTGCGAGAGCACGCCGGTAACCGATGAGGCGACGAGGTATGGTTCGATGCCCATGTCGAGCAATCGCGTAAATGCCGATGGCGCCGTGCCGCAGTGGATGGTCGAGATGACAAGGTGCCCCGTAAGCCCTGCTTGAACCGCAATCTGGGCGGTGTCGGCGTCTCGCACTTCTCCAACGACGATGACTTCGGGGTCTTGGCGCAACATGGAGCGCAAGGCTGAGGCAAAGGTAAAGCCGGTTTGGGTGTTGACCTGGGCTTGGGTAATGCCATCCAGTTGGAATTCGACCGGATCTTCGACGGTCATGATGTGGGTTGCCTGCTTTCGGATTTCTCGAATTTCGCGCAGCAGCGCGTAGATGGTGGTGGTCTTGCCGCTTGAGCTAGGGCCGGTGATGAGCATCGTGCCCGCCGGGCGCGAAATCAGGCCGCGCAACTGCGTGGTCACTTCTGACGAGAAACCCAACTGGCCTAAAGCCATCAGGTCGTGAGTGGCGCCCATGACGCGCACCACGACCTTTTCGCCATTTACCGTTGGAAAGGTGGATAGGCGCATCTCGAGGCCGCTGGAGGTTTGACCGCCATCGATGCGGCCATCCTGGGGCACTTCGCGCTGGTAGACCTTGACATCGGCAAGCACCTTCAGCCGCGCGACAAGGCGGGCCTGATACTCCTTCGGGATGACGGCGATGTCGTGAAGAATGCCATCGATCCGGTAGCGCAAGGTTAGGCGGTTGGTCCAAGGTTCTAGATGCAGGTCGCTCGCCCCGTGCAGGACGCCCTGCGTAAGCAGGATGTCGATGGCCGTCGCGGCCCCTTCTTCCTGATCTTCCATGGCAGCGGCGATGAGCCTCTCGATATCCCGCCGGGGAAGCATGGCGAGGCTTGCGTCGGGCCGGCGGGTTTCCGGCATGGTGGCGGCACTCCTAAGCACGGGCTGAACATTGCGGCACAGCGGCGGGACAGGCCCTTTGCGGCGTTGGTCCAGAGCGCCATGGGCCGGCGGCTACGTGGACATCCCCCTCACACGCGTGCGTCAGCTTGAGTGTGCCATAAAGGGGATGCCCGGCGCAGGCCAAGACTGGAATCGAGGCATGGATGGCGGGCATCGTGCGGAGAGTGTTTGACGGTTCACGGATCGTGCCGTATACTCCTATCAAAGAGATGCGGTGGTGCGGCGCGGGCTTCGGGGGCTTGATGAGGGAGGCGGCATGTCTTATTTGCCGAATCTGTTCGAATTCGTCGTACTAGCGCTGGCCTGCGGGCTGACGATGGGTGTTGGCGCCCTGTTGCATGGGCTTTGGTCGCTGCGCAGCCATACCGTCCCGGCATGGTATTCCGCCGTGGTGCTTGGCATCGGCATCGTCATCTACAGCACTATCCTCGCCGGGATGTGGCGCTACGCCGACGATTTATGGGATCCGGTTGAACTCGAGATTGAACGGGTTCGCAATTCGGCGATGGGCCTCGGCGAGCGGGACCCCGGCGACTCGTTTTTGAATGAACCGGGCGCGCCAGTGCCGGTCGATGCCGAAAGCGCGACATGGCTGACGCAGGTTTACTTGGCGTTGTTTGGCCTCCCCACCTTTACTTATGCGCGGCATTTCTATGTGTTGATTTATGGCTTGATATTCGCGATCCCGATTGCTGTGTACTTGGGGCGCAAGCTTGGCCAAAGCCTTTCGACGAATGCCGTGGAGCATGGCTTCAGCATGGACACGATGCCGGATATGCGCGGGCCTTTTTCGAAGGCGGCGCGGCTGGCCTACGCGGGAAATGTCGATGGGGCGGTGGCCGCGTACAAGCATGCGGGTCAAGATCAGGCGGAAGCGCACCTTGCGGCTGGCCGCTTGTTGGTCAAGGATGGGCGTTTCGATGAGGCGGCTGAGATGTACCGCGGGGTGATGGACAATTACGATGGCTACCCCCGGGTGTGGGCGGAGGCTTGCTTTGAATTGGCCCGCCTGCACGACAAGGCGTTTGGCGATCGCAGCGAAGCACTTCGTCTGCTGCACCGGCTGATCGAGCGGCATCCCGAGGGGGAGCACGGGCACCGGGCCTTGCGGCTGCAACGGGAATTGCTGAATGAAGGTGCGTCCCTTCCCATCCGCCTTGACCTGCCTCGAGAGGCGGCAGGCGGCAAACAAGGTGGCGGACAGGCGGGCGAGCCCCTTGTAGTCAACCCTGAGGATGATCCGCTGCTGCGGCGCCTGGATGCAGCCTTCGAACTGCCGAATAATGGAAGCGCACCGGACGAGTCGGCTAGCGACGGCCCGGCTCCTGACCCCAATGCCCCGGGCAAATCGGCCCAAGTAAACGAATAAACTGGCCACGCTTCCTGCCTGTATGGCTCCACGTCGACGGCAGCGATGTTTACACTCAGGGTCTTGCATGGCCGCGGCTGCTGCCAGGGCGCTTGATTGGCCTTGCCCCGGAAATACGAACTTTACTTCGTATGTTTCCGCCGTGTTAAGATGAGCGGCACGTAGAGGCGGACGGCATGCGGGCTGCGGCAGGCGGCACGACACATCACACATCACAGCCAGGAGGGATGGCACTTATGGCAACAGTACCTGAGACGGCGCGTGCGGGGGAAGCAACCTCAGCAGGCATGGGGTGGCGCGCCGGGAATGTGCACGTCGAAGAGTCGCGGACCGTTCCACAACTTTTTTT
Source organism: uncultured Nitrospiraceae bacterium (assembly GCA_964557505.1). Lineage (GTDB taxonomy): Bacteria > Hydrogenedentota > Hydrogenedentia > Hydrogenedentales > CAZLBS01 > CAZLBS01. Next base: position 8,542 of record CAZLBS010000107.1, read on the forward strand.
GCGCCGGTGCGAGAGCTTCTCTGATCGCATCGCCTATGGCCAAGAGGAGAACGGCGAATGGAAGACCTACACCTTCGCCGAATATCGAGACCAGGTGGCGAAGGCGGCGTTAGGTTTGGCGCGGCTCGGGGCGGGCGCCGGCGGTCATGTTGCCATCTGGGGCGAGACGATGGCGGAGTGGACGATTCTCGACCTCGCGGTTATGGCCAACCGCGCCGCGAGCGTCGGGATTTTTCAGACGTCCACGCCGGACCAGGGCGCTTACATCATCAATGATTGTTCGGCCTCGATTGTGTGTGTCGATACGCCCGAGCGGCTGCAAACGGTGTTGTCGATTCGCGAGAAGACGCCGAGCGTCCAGCATTACGTGATTTGGAACGGGGAACCGGCGGGCGATGCGCGCGTGCTGAGCTATTCCGACATGGTTGCGATGGGCGGCGAAGAGCTTGAGGCCCGGCCCAATGCGTTCGATGAACTTGTGGCAGCGGTTGAACCGGATGATTCCGCGACGCTGATTTACACGAGCGGCACGACGGGTCCTCCGAAGGGCGCCAAGCATACGCACCACACCGCGCTGAACGCGGCCTACTCGATGTTTAATGTGATAGGCATCGGCCCCGACGACACGATGACCTCGTTTCTGTCGATGAGCCATGTGGCCGAGCACTTCGTCTCCTTCTTTGTGCGGCTGTATGCCGGGT
>CAZLBS010000108.1:0-4762 GCA_964557505.1 uncultured Nitrospiraceae bacterium
ATTGCCAGCCCCGGCAGCACGCATGATCCAAGCTGTGGAGGCCGGCGCCCTTTCGCCCGGAGACGACACTAGCTGGCAGGTGCTCGTCACGCGGGAGGAACGTGCCGTCTTGCATGGAATGAGGCGCTCCTTTTCCGCGTAACGAGTTGCCGGGCGGCGGCATCTTTCGTACACTCCGAATTCATCACGGAGGAGGACGGCGTCCCATGGCAACGACGACGAGCCCCAGTACGGCAGACACGGTAGACGTAGGCACGAGCAAGAGCGGCGCATGGCTGGTCCGCTACGCCCTTGAACAGCTTCCTGTGGCGTTTACCTTCGGCATTCCGGGGGTGCACACCACCGAACTTTACGACGAACTGAACAACTCGGAAAAGATTCACCCGGTCTTGGTCACTCATGAGTGCGGTGCTTCCTTTATGGCCGACGCGATCAGCCGCACGGGGAACGGGCTCATTGGCGCCCTGTGCGTGGTGCCGGCGGCGGGCATCACGCATGCGATGAGCGGCATCGGCGAAGCGTTTCTCGACGGCATTCCAATGCTCATCATCTCGGGCGGCACCGCCACCGATGTCCCGTACAAGTATCAATTGCACGAGTTGGACCAAGTGAAGCTGCTGTCGGGCGTGACCAAGATGGCGCGCCGCGTCGAATCGCACGAAGCGATCGTGCCGGCAATTTACGAGGCTTACGAAACGGCAATCACGGGCTGTCCTGGCCCTGTCTTCGTCGAGATACCGGTAAATGTCTTTCTCGGGCACGGCAACCCTGGGCGCGTGCCCGCCTTCTCGCCGCCGGCGCCGCCAGCGGCTGACGGCGCGGCCATTGAAGCAGCAGCCCACTTGCTCGCCAGCGCGGCCTCTCCCGGCATATTCGCCGGTTGGGGAGCCGTGGACGTGAGCAGCGAAGTGCAGGCGATAGCGGATTTGCTCGGAGCGCCCGTGGCCACGACCCTTCAGGGGTTGAGCAGCTTTCCTGGCGCGCACCCCATGCACGCAGGGATGGGCTTCAGCCAGGCGGCGGTGCCCGCTGCCGAGAATGCCTTCAAGTCTTGCGACTGCCTGCTCGCTATTGGCACGCGCTTTGGCGAGATTCCCACGGGCAGCTTCGGGTGCCGCGTTCCTGAGAATCATATTCACATCGACATCGACCCGGAGGTGCTGGGCCGCAATTTCCCGGCCAAGGTCAAGATCGCCGGTGATGCGCGCGTTGTCATTCCCGCGCTGCTCGAGAAACTGCGCACGAAGAATGTGGAGAACTCCGGGCGGCGCGAGCGCGTCGCTGCACAAATCGCGAAAGACAAAGCCGCTTATTTCGATGAGTGGCAGGCACACCAGACGGATAAGGTGAATCCGGCGATCTTTCTCCGCGCACTGCGCGAACAGCTGAACGACGACGCAATTGTTGCCGTAGACGACGGCAACCACACATTTCTCTGCGCGGAGCATTTCGAGGTGCGGAAGCCGCGTCATTTCATTTCGCCGACGGATTTCAATTGCATGGGCTATTGCGTGCCCGCGGCCATCGGCGCGAAGCTGGCCAACCCGGACAAGACGGTGGTGGGCATTGTTGGCGACGGCGCGTTCATGATGACGGGGATGGAAATCCTCACGGCCACGACGGAAGGCGCCCCCGTCGCCTATTTCGTGTTTTACGACGGGGAACTCGCGCAGATTTCGCAAGGACAGCAGATTCCCTACAACCGCAAAACGTGCACGGTCATGGGCGAGGTGAAGTTAGAAGGCATGGCCATAGCGACGGGCGCGAAGTATCTCCGCATCGATAGCAACGATGCCATTGAGCAAGGCATTCGCGATGCGTTGCAAACGGCTGCCAATGGTCAGAGCGTGGTCTGCGATGTACGGGTGGACTACAGCAAGAAGACACGCTTCACGCAGGGCGTCGTCAAGACGGTGTTGAAGCGGTTCCCGCTGGGGCAAAAGTTTCGCTTCATCGGCCGGGCCATCTGGCGCAAAGTTTCCGGATAGCGGGCGGCATGAATCGCCGCGATTTTCTAGCGGGCGCCGGCGCGTGCCTGATTGGCGGCATGGCCTCGGGCCAGCCCGTCGCCGATCGCATGCCCACGGACGCCTCGCGGCCCAACATCCTCTGGGTGTATCTAGAAGATACCAATGCTTGGATGAGCTGCTACGGCGATTCGGTGATTGAAACGCCGAACATCGACGCGTTGGCCGCGCGGGGCGTGCGCTTCGACCGCGCTTATATGCCTGCTCCTGTCTGCTCGCCCGCCCGCTCAGCCGTCATTACCGGCATGTATCAGACGAGCATCGGCGCACACGAACACTACAGCTCCTTCGAAGAGTGGCGCGGCAAGACCATGACCACATGGGACCCGAATTACCTTGGCGTTCGGACCATCCCAGAAATCTTTAAGCTTGCCCGGTATTTCACCTTCAATGAAGGCAAGTTTCACTACAACTTTGTGTATGACAAGGCGAGCTTGTATGACCACTGGGGGGCCGACGGCTTCAAGGGCGCGAGGGACGGCAGCGAGTGGAGCGGCTGCCCGGAAGGCCAGCCATTCTTCGGACAGATTCAGCTAACGGGTGGGAAACGTCGCGGCGCCCCGAAGCGGGTCGACCCCGCCACAGTGCCGGTGCCGCCGTATTATCCGGACCACCCGGTGTACCGTGACGAAATCGCGCACCATTACGACACCATACTTGAGATGGATCGCATACTCGGGGAGATCATCGGCGCGCTCAAGCGCGACGGCCTCTATGAGAATACGGTGGTCTTTTTCTTCAGCGACCACGGGATGCGCCTGCCCCGGCACAAGCAATTCTGTTATGAGGGGGGCATTCGGGTGCCGCTCATCATCGCGGGCCCTGGCGTTGCTGAAGGCGAAGTCAGAAGCGATTTGGTCAGCGGCATCGACCTGGGACCCACTGCCCTCCGCATGGCAGGCATCAACATTCCGCCGCATATGCAGGGACGAGACGTGTTCGCTGATGCGTACCACCGTGAATATGTCATCGCGGCACGCGACCGTTGCGACTACACCATTGACCGCATTCGTGCTGTCGTGACTCCGCGCTACAAATACATTCGCAACTTCATGACGGACCGGCCGTATCTGCAAGCGCAATACCGCGACGGGCGCGACGAGATGGAAGTGCTTAGGCAACTCCATTCCGAGGGCGCGCTGAACGAGGTGCAGGCGCGATTCGTCTCCGATGAGCGCCCCGCGGAAGAGTTGTACGACCTCGTTGACGACCCGCACGAAACGCGCAATCTGGTGCACTCGGCGCAGAACGCACACCAGCAGGCACTGGGCGAATTGCGGAGCATCCTGCATGCTTGGATTGTTGAGAGCAATGACCTGGGGCGCTTCCCCGAGCCTCCCGAAGCCCTGAAGGCCGTGGTGCAGCGCTGGGGCGATAAGGCGGTCAATCCCGAGTATGACCAGATCCGCGACTGATTGACCCGCGGCGCTATTGGCGCCGGTTCATCTTCTCGAAGAGCTTCTTGTTCTTCGCGTAGACTTCGGTGAAATGCCCAAACTTATCGTCGTATAGGGTCCGGTGCGCGGCAATCGGCTCGACGGTTTCGTCGTATTGAATGAGCGCGGGGATGTCATCGAAGGTGATGTGTCCGAGACCGGCGGCGGCGATGTACGCCGAGCCGCGCACATTGGTCTGGATGGGGTCGGCTGGGCAGCGCACCGGGATGCCGAGCACATCGGCATGGATTTGCCGCCATGGCCGCGAGACCGCGCCGCCGCCCACCATGGCGATCTCCGTAAGGCTGCGCCCCAAGAACTTTTCGACGGGCTTGAGCAGCCAGCGGTGATTCAGCGCGACCCCTTCGAAGACCGCACGGATGATGTCTTCGCGGGTGTTTTCGAGGCTTAGATTCATGATGCTCGCGCGCACGGTATGGTCTTCGATCGGGGCCCGTTCGCCATAGAGCCATGGCGTACATAGCACCCCATTGGCGCCCGCCGGGGTCTTGTCCGCGATGCGGTCCATAATTTTGTAGACATCGGGCAGCTCTTCTTCGGCCAGCAGTTCGTCTTTGTGATAGAGGATCTTGTCGCGCAGGAAGGTGAGGTTGCCGCCCGCCGTTGCCTGCAGGGCGATTAGCAGATACGCATCCGGCCGTGCGCTGGGCACCGAGGCCAGCGCCGAGCCGATGTCTGTCTTTTTGAAGGGAACATGCGCCGCCATCCATGCCGACGTGCCAATGTACAGGTGCGTTTCGTAGGGCCGTACCGCGCCCGAGCCAATGGCGGCCGCGGTTGTGTCGATGGCGCCCGCGACCACCTTTACCTCCTGCGGCAGGCCGAGCGCCTCGGCTGCTTCCCGCGTCAAGGGGCCGAGCACGTCCGTGCATCGCACGATTTCGGGATACTTATCCGCGTCGATGCCATTTAGGGCGATTAATCCGGGGTCGAAGGTGATGCGGTTTAAGGTGCGATTGTCCGTGACCCAGCTGGTCAGGATGGAATCCACAGTGCCGGCGAAGCGCCCGGTCAGGCGCAGATTCATATAGTCCGGGACGTTGAGAAACTTGTAAGCCTTGTCATACAGCCGGGGATGCTCATGTTTGATGAAGAGCATGTGCCCGGCTTGGTCTTTGCCGGTGAGCGTAGGCGCGCCGCCCGTCAAGCGGATGTAGCGCATCAGCTTGAGCGCGCCGTATCCTTCAATCCGCGGCCAGCCGCCGGCCTGCCGCTGGATGTGCGGGGCGCCGCGGGAGTCCATCCAGAGGATGGCATTCGCGAGCGGCTGTCCCGCGC
>CAZLBS010000108.1:4772-5673 GCA_964557505.1 uncultured Nitrospiraceae bacterium
CGTGCGAGCAGGCGACGTGCAGCGCTCGTGAACGCCCGCCACCAATCAGCCGGGTCTTGCTCGGCCCCGCCATGCGGCAACAGGTGCAATGGGACTGCCTCGAACTCCCACGCGAGCACGCGGCCCTCGATAGTGACTACCGCGCACTTGCATCCCGAGGTGCCCAAATCGACCGCGAGGATGCACGGGGGAGCTTTCATGAAGCAGCGCGGGCCAACGGCCTAATTCACCGTGCTGGCCATGCTGTCCTTGCGGGCGATCTCTGCTTCCTGCTTCATGGTGGTGAGCTGGAAGAGCCCCATCGGCAGTCCCTCGGGCAACTGCGTAATGGGCTTGCCCGTGCTCAGCGCCATCAGGTAGGTGCGCGCAAGCTTCTCGAGCAGTTCGACGAACAGCCGGGTCTTCTCGAGATTCGGCCCGACGCACAGGGCGCCGTGGTTTTGCAGCAGATAACAGTGGCAGCGGTTGGCCACTTTGTCGACCACGCCATTGAGGAGGTCGTCGCTGCCGGAGAGGCCGTAAGGAACCAGATCGACCGTATGGCCAATGGTCACGGTCACCTCGTCGAACAGCGCGGGTATCGGCTCGTTCAGCAGGCTGAGGGCGCTCGCGTGCGGCTGATGCGTATGGATGACTGCGCTCACATCGCGGCGGTTCTTATAGACCGCGAGGTGCATGGGCGCCTCGATGGAGGGCTGATGCGGACCGTCGATAAGGCCGCCGCTGTAGTTGATGATGCAGAGATCCTCGGCCTTGAGGTCCATATAGTTGATGCCGCTCGGCGTGATGCAGACCGATTCTTCGCCTTCGACCAGGCAGCTCACATTGCCCGCGCTGCCATGCTTTGTTCCGAAGAATCCATCCGCCAGCAACTCCCGGCTGATGCGCAACACTTCTTCGC
>CAZLBS010000108.1:5683-9216 GCA_964557505.1 uncultured Nitrospiraceae bacterium
GTATGGCTGATACTTGCTCATGGCGGTTCGTGCTCCTGCTAGAAGGTGGCCGGTTCCATATGGGTCATCACGCGGTGGAAGGCCGCGTGCGCTTCGTCGACGACATCGGCGGTGTCGGCCATGCTCGTATACAGGCGGCTGCCCGCGAGGGTAATGACGCCTTCCGCCGTATAGGCCGCGCCAATGTGCGGGGCCACGTGCTTGCGTTGGAAGACCTTCATCATGAAGTCCGGGTCGCTCACGTCGCACAGCAACACGCCGTGCGTCTCGAAGTGGATGATCGAGCCGTGGTTGTAGGCGAAGAAGGGCAGGCCCAATGCGTCGATGCTCTCGTTTAGCTTGCGCGTGAGGCGGTCGGCGGCGGCGCCCGCCTTTTGCGGCGCTTGCTGTCGCTCCATTTCGAGGATGGCGTAGTAGCCGGCCGCGCAACTGATGGGATTCGCGCTGAGCGTGCCGCCGACGAGCGTGCGCTCGCCCATGCCGCCGATGCCGGCGGAGAAGGTGTTGATGACATCGCGCCGCCCGCCGACGCCGCCTGCCGCCGGGTAGCCCCCGGCGACGCATTTGCCGAACACCGTCAAGTCGGGCATAACGCCGAGGTAGCCCTGCGCCCCGCCCATGCCAATGCGGAAGCCGGTCACCACTTCATCGAAAATGAGGAGCGCGCCGTGCGCATCGCACAGTTCCCGGCAGGCCTGGTTGAATTCCGGGGTGACGGGGCGGGTGGCGCTCTCGGGGCCGAGCGGCTCCACGATGACGCAGGCCACGCCGCCGTCGTCTTTGAGGCGCTCCATCATCGCGGCAAGGCCATTTTCCCCGTCGATGTCGTTCGGGAACACTTCGTTGGTGTAGCGGTGGCATTCCTCGGGGATGCCGGCGGCCTCGATGCGGCCCGTGCCCGGGATGCGCGTGCCGATGAGCGTGGGGCAGCCCCAGCCATGGTAGCCGCCGCCCACCTTGATAATGTGCTTCTTGCCCGTGAAGTTGCGCGCTGCCCGCGTCGCGGCCATGCAGCCTTCCGTGCCGCTGCCCAGCATGCGGAACATCTCGATGCTTGGCATGTGCTTGTTGATGAGCTTGGCCAACTCGAGTTCATATTGGTGAAAGAGCCCGGTCACGGGACCGCATTCATGGAGCAGTTCCACGACCTTGTCGCGCACGGGGGCGTAGTTGCTGCCGAGCACCGTCGGCCCGCCCGCCTGCAAAAAGTCGATGTACTGGTTGCCGTCGATGTCCCAGAGGTGCGCGCCCTGCGCCTTGGTGATGTTCAGTGGAAAGGGATGGTTGAATGCCAGGTTGTGCTGCACGCCCCCGGGGATATAGTGCTCCGCCTCTTGCGCCGACGCCTTCGACTTCGCGCAGTGCGTCTCGAACCACTGGAGGTATTCCTCCATCTTTTCAGGCTTGACGGTGTAGACCGGTTCATTGATAAGCCGCTCTTTTTTCTCGAGCAACTCGGCCGTATCAGGCCAATGGGAGATGCCGTATCCAGGTGCCGATGCCGTGGCCATGAGGTCCCCTTTCATGCGCCCTAATGCGTGCTGCTGGCTGGATGTGCGGCCCAGGCAGGCGTGCCGCATAGCGAAGGATAGCACAGGCAGTCGCCACGGCTTCCAGTCGGCATGTTCGAAATGTCCCCACGTCATGCGGTATACCGCGCTTTCGAAACGGGCACATGATTCGAGGGGGTGCAGCAGCATGCGTGTAGAACGGCAGCAATTTCTCCGGGCCGCACTGGGGGCCGCGGCTCCCGCACAGGCAAGAGCAGACAACCGCCCGAACATCGTCCTCATCATGGTGGACGACATGGGCTATTCGGACATCGGCCCCTATGGCGGCGAAATCGAGACGCCGAATCTCGACCGCCTGGCCGCCAATGGTTTGCGCTTTACGCAGTTTTACAACAATGCCAAGTGCGCCCCGACGCGGGCATCGCTGCTGACGGGGCTCTACTCGCAGCAAGTGGGCTGCTACGGCGGCCCCGTCCCGATGCGCCATTGCGCGACGCTCGCCGAGGTGCTGAAGAGCGCCGGGTATCGCACCTACATGACCGGGAAGTGGCACGCGGATGAGTTGCCCACGGACCGCGGCTTCGAGCGCTATTATGGGCTAGCCGACGGCTGCTGCAATTTCTTCAATCCTGGCGAGCGGCGGCCCGGCGAGCCTGAACCGGCCGAGAGCCGCTATCCGCGCAAGTTCGCGCGCGACGGCAAGGTCATGCGGCCGTATACGCCGCCAAAAGGCTGGTACAGCACCGACGCCTTTACCGATGCCGCGCTCAGCTATCTTGACGAGGACGAAGATTCAGACAGCCCCTTCTTTTTGTACCTCGCGTACACCGCGCCACACTTTCCCTTGCATGCCTTGCCGGAGGATATCGCGAAGTACCGGGGGAAATATCTGAAAGGCTGGGATGCGCTGCGTGAAGAACGGCGCGAACGCATGCTGCACATGGGCCTGATTCGCGCGGAATGGGGCATGTCGGAACGCGACGAGCGGGCGCCGGCTTGGGATGATTGCGAAGACATGGCCAACTGGGATCCCGGCAGGGTGAAGGGGATTCCGCGGAGCGACCTTACGAGCCGGGACATGTGGGACCTGAAGATGGCCGTCTACGCGGCCATGGTCGATCGGGTCGACCAGAACATCGGCCGGCTGCTCGCCAAGCTCGAGGCGCAGGGCGAACTGGACAACACCCTGATCGTGTTTTTGAGCGACAACGGCGGCTGTGCCGAGTCGCGCAATATTACGCCGGAAATTGGACCGGGCCCGGTCGAGTCGTACCGCACCGTGGACCTTCCCTGGGCCAATGCGCAAAACACGCCGCTCAAAAAGTACAAGCGCCACGACTACGAAGGCGGCATCAACACGCCGTTCATTGCGCATTGGCCGGCGCGCATCGCCCAAGGCACCATGACCGAGGACGTTGGGCACATCATCGACTTCATGCCGACCGTGCTCGAAATGAGCGGTGCGCGCTATCCAAGCGATATGAACGGCGGCGACGTACTGCCATACGAGGGCCGCTCGCTGCTGCCCATTTTCGATGGCCTGCCCGTGGGCGGGCGGCCGCCGTTGTTCTGGCAATTCAGCGGCAGCCGTGCGGCGCGCCAAGGGGGATGGAAAATCGTGGCGGAGGGAAGCGGCAGTTGGGAATTGTACAACATGCAAACCGACCGCACCGAGCGGCATAACGTGGCTGCCGAGCACCCGCAAATCGTCACGGAACTCGCCGGGCAATGGGAAGCCTGGCAAGAACGCGTACGGGGGCGGGACTGATGCGCAACACCATATCGCGTAAGGGATTCCTGCAAGGGCTGGCAGCGGGGGCCTTCGCCGTTACGGCGCCGCAAGCACGGGCTGAATCGTCTGCGAAGCGGCCGAACATTCTTTGGCTGAGCACCGAAGACATCGGCTGCCATCTCGGTTGTTATGGCGACCCGCATGCGATCACGCCGCATCTCGACGCCTTCGCCAAGCAGTGCACGCTGTACCGCAATGCCCATACCGCCGCACCGGTATGCGCGCCGAAC
>CAZLBS010000109.1:0-9187 GCA_964557505.1 uncultured Nitrospiraceae bacterium
TGGCGGGATTCGAGCAGGGGCCTGAGAAGATTGGCGCCGAGGCGCCCGGTGCCCGCGAGTATAATGCGCATGCCGGCCCGGCTCCCCGCTTAAAACAGCCGCTTGGAGTCAAGCAAGAGCGTGACCGGCCCGTCGTTGAGGAGCGACACCTTCATGTCTGCGCCAAATTCGCCGGTTTCGACAGGCACGCCTGCCGCCCGAATTTTAGCGATGGTCAACTCATAGAGCGGGGCCGCGATATCAGGACCGGCTGCTTCTGTGAACGAGGGGCGGCGGCCTTTCCGGCAGTCGCCATGCAAGGTGAATTGCGAGATGGCCAGCACCTTTCCCCCGATATCCAGCACGCTGAGATTAAATTTGCTTTCGGCATCGCGGAAGCACCGGAGGCCGCAAATCTTCTGCGCGATGTACGCGGCATCTTCGTCCGTGTCGTCCTGTGCCACGCCGATGAGGGCCAGCAGCCCGGGGCCGATTGCGCCGGTAACCGCTCCGTCTACGGCAACCGAGGCTTCCGCAACGCGTTGTACGACGGCACGCATGGACTGTGGCATTCCTTCCCTTGGCGAGGCTGGAAGTCTAGCAAGCCGTGCATTGGCGGGGAAAGCGGGACTGGCGTTACACTACGCGTGTCTCGAAGGAGCGCCTTAGGCCGAACCATGAGCACCACACCCGAATCGGCCATCACCCGCGACGTGCGCACGCTGCGCGCATCCTTTCCGCACCGCGCCCCGAACACCGAAAACGAGCGCGAGGCCGCCAGCTTTCTCTACCGCCGCCTGCGCGAACACACCAACGACGTGACAATCGAGCCGTTCGAATCGCTGAATACCAACCTGCTGCTCTATGCCTCGTACTATGCCGAATTCACGGTGGTCTCGCTGTTGGCGGTCTGGTGGCCCCGCGCGGCCTTTATTTACGGCTGCATCGTGATGCTGCTGTACTTGGGCGAGTTTACGGGATTCCGCATTCTCGGCCGGCTCCTGCCGCTCTACGAATCGCAAAACGTCACCGCGCGCTTTATGGGCGGCAAGGCCGACCGCCTTTGCGTCATAGCCGCACATTACGACACGCCCAAAGTGCATCCGCTCTCCCAACTTTCGGTCAGCGGCTGGCAGCGCCCGCTGCAATACCTCATCGTGGCCTGCATGGCCGGCATCCTCGCGACCTGCCTGAGCGATGCGTTGGGCGTGTTGACCGAAGCCCCCTGGCCGGTGAGCGATCTCTTGCGCTGGTCGTTCCTGGGCGTCCTGCTCGGTTGCGCGGGCATGTTCATCTATTGCGATTTCGAGGCGGATTATGGGCCGGTGGGCAAGGCCAATGCGGGCGGCGCCGCCATGCTGTTGCACCTGGCGCGCAAGCTTTCGGAGGGGGCGGTGCTCGATGCCGACGTGATGCTTGTGGCCACCGGCAGTAAAGAAGGCGGCCTCAATGGCATGCGCGAGTTGTTGACGAAGCACCGCTTCGACCGTTCGCTCACGAACATCATTGTGCTCGAACAGCCCGAGTCCGGGCCTCTGCAGTATCTGAAAGGCGAAGGCATGCTCGCTACCTATCGCGCTCCTAAGGCCATGCGCGAGGCAGCCGAACGCGCGGGCATCGGCCCTTGGCCTGGCGGCATGTGGCGTGGCTGGCCTACGGAATCGCTCGTCGCCCACGCGCGGGGCTTGCCGGCCATCACTTTGTGGGGAGGTCCGCCACAGCCCGCGGGAGGCGAGGCCGCGTCGCGCCAAGGCCCGCTGACCGCGGAAGAAGAGGCCCGCATCGAAGACGCCGCGGAGCGCGTCCTGCGATTCGTGCGCACCTTATGACGGGCACGCGCGTTGTCCGGGCCGCTGGCGGCATGCTACTGTTTTGATGCAAGTGTCAAGCACGCGCAGCGCATGATTCAACATGGCAGCGCGCTACACGCAGGGGGACTCACCGCATGGATATCAATCCGCGCATCTTTCGCGAATACGATATACGGGGCATCGCAGGCGAAGACCTGAGCGAAGCAATTTTCGCGCAGCTCGGGCGCGCCTACATCAAGATGCTCGAAGGCAAGCTGCCGCACGGCCGCGTGGCAGTCGCCCGCGATGGCCGTCTCACCTCGAAGGCCTATGCCGACGCCCTCATCGACGGGATCACCAGCATGGGCGTGAACGTGTTGGATGTGGGCGAAGCGCCCTCTCCCCTGCTCTATTTCGGCATCTTCACCCAAGACGTCGATGGCGGCGTCATGATTACGGCGAGTCACAATCCGCCCGAATACAACGGCATGAAGTGCACCGTCGGCTTATCGGCGCTGCATGGCGAGGACATCACCAAACTCGGCGAGATCGCGCGCGGGACAGTCTTTGAAGCCGCGAGCAATACCGGGTCGAAGGAGGAGATGGATCTTACGCCCGCCTACCTCGAGCGCGTCACCAGCGATGTCAAGCTGTCTCGCAGGCTGACTGTATGCGCCGATGCTGGCAACGGCGTCGCCGGACCCATTGCCGTGCCCCTGCTGGAGGCCTTGGGTTGCGACGTTATCCCCATTTACTGTGATGTCGATGGCACGTTCCCGAATCACCCCGCCGACCCTACTATCGAGGCAAACAACCAAGACCTCATAAAACTCGTCAAAGAGAAGGGCGCCGACATCGGCATTGGCTATGACGGCGATGGCGATCGCCTGGGGGTGATCGACGAGAAAGGCAACATGATTCCTGGCGACAAGTTGATGATCTTGTTTGCCCGCAGCGTGCTCAAGGAAGTGCCCGGCGCCGCTATCATCGGCGAAGTCAAGTGCTCGCGCACGATGTACCAGGACATCGAAAAGAATGGCGGCAAGGCCATCATGAGCAAGACGGGCCACTCGCTCATCAAGGCGGCGATGAAGCAGCACAACGCCGAACTCGCCGGCGAAATGAGCGGGCACATATTCTTCAAGCACCGCTGGTATGGCTTCGATGACGGCCTGTACTCTTCGGCGCGCATCCTGGAAATTCTCGCCAACAGCGATGTTCCCCTCAGCGAAATGCTGGCCGATGTGCCGCCAACGTTCGCCACGCCCGAGGTCAAGATCGCAACGACCGAAGAGAAGAAGTTCGATGTCGTGGCCAAAGCCCGGCAGCACTTCATTGATAAAGGCTATGAAGTCAATCCCATCGACGGCGCCCGCATCGAATTCGAGGATGGCTGGGGCCTCATCCGCGCCAGCAACACCTCCCCCAATCTCGTCATGCGCTGTGAAGCCTACACCGAGCAGCGGCTAAACGAAATCCAGCAAGAGATTGCGGACGTCGTGAATGGGCTGAACGCCTAAGGACATGGCTCGGCAGATGGGCCCCGCTTAGGCAAACACATGGCCAGACGCGGCACATCCCTTCGCCGCGGTTACTCGAGCCCCTTTTTAACAATCCAGCCGCGGAGGATGAAGCCTGCGCCGATGGCGAATAGGACGAGACCGGCCACGGCGTTGATGATCATGGCGTGCTGCCGCTCGGCCCAAAAGGTGCCGATCAGCACCGCGATGCTGAGCACCGTCATGAACAGGCCTAAGGCGAGCAAGGTCTCGGCATCGCGCCGGGTGTGATGATGCGGGTCTTCGTGATTCATCGTTCGTCCCTCTCGCCTACCACTGACTGAACCAGAAGTACACGAAGATGTGCGGCAGCATGGAAATCACCGTCCAGATCCGCAGGTCATGCCAGATGTCTACCTTGGATGCATCGAGGAAAATGTATTCCTTGCGCAGGGTAAACACCCATATCATCGCGGCGAGAAACAGGCCTAGCGCCGACAGGGTCCAGAAGATGGGCGGGATAGGCGCCAGCCACGCGTCAAATGGCGCGAACACGGGCTTGAAGATGATATAGGCCAAGCTTTCGTTTGCAGTCTTTTCCATCACTCTGCACTCCGCTTCGCCAGCACGCGTTGAATCTCGCCGTCGCGCATGACCTGTCCGAAGATGAGCCCGCGCACTTTGTCATCGGGGTCGGCGGGGGTCAGCAGACTCACCATCACGTGGCAGACGACGCAATAAACAAAGGACCACCACGACACAAACAAGAACGGGTCATCCGAGGGGAACAAGCCGGGGGTATTGTTCAAAACCGTCGTCAATGCCACGCCGGTGATAAGGGCCGTCAACGCGCCCCACTGGTTCGCCCGCCGCCACAAAATGCCTAGCAGCAAGATCGCGAACACCGGCCCCTGGAACATCGACAGCGAGGTCTGAATGAAGTTGTACATGGTCTCTTGACCGGCCAGCAGCGGCGACATGGCCCCTGCGGCAACGATGAACGCCACTGTAAAGACGCGCCCGATAACAAGGCCTTGGCGGCTCGTGAGCGGCTTGCCCGTCGAGTTCTCGTAGGCCCGGCCCAAGAGGTCCGTCGTCCAGATGGTCGTGGCCGAGTTTAGATAGGAGTCCACGCTCGACATGAGCGCGGCAAACAGCGCCGCGAACATCAGCCCCCGCAGGCCAGGCGGCATGAATTCGCGAATCATCGTCGGCACGGCCATATCGCCATTCGACATCGGCGGCAGCACAGCGACCGCGGCCAGGCCCGGGAAAATAATCAGCACCGGAATAAACGCCTTCAAGAATCCCGCGAAGAGCATGCCCCCCTTGGCGTCCCACTCGCTCCGCGCGCCCAGGGTCCGCTGCACCACCGCCTGGTTGCCCGACATGTACGCCGTCGCCATCACGATGCCCAGGCCAAACACGATGCCGGTCCACGGATAGGGCGTCGGTGAATCGTGCGGCAGCAGCAGCTTGAAATACTTCGGGTAATCGCGCAACTCCGCCTCGACGGCCGCGCCCTCCACGGGCACATCATCGAGCGCGGCCTTAATCTCGTCGCGCATCGCAACCACCGTCTTCACGTCTGACTCGCTACGCACCTCGCCCGGAAGCGTCACGAAGTACGCGGCCTTCTCCGGCACGTCGGCAATAGCGTCGCCCACCTGCTGATACGCGATACCCGCTTCATCCAGCACGGTCTCGATCACCGACTTTCCTTCAAAGCCCTCGCGCTCTTCAGCCGACGCGAATTCGTAGCGTATAATCACATCCGGGGCGCGGTTCTCCGTATTGTCGCGAATCGCCGCCCAGCCGCCCGCTGCAATTAGGCTCAGCACCACAAGCGCCGCCCCGCCTACGAACATCACGATGAGCTGCACCACGTCCGTCAACACCACGGCGCTCAAGCCGCCCGAGAAGGTGTACACGCCTGTAATCAATACGATCAGGATCACCGAATAAACGGGTGGCAAACCTACCACCGTATAGAGCATCTGCGCGGTCAGCCAAAGCATCACGCTCAGCATTACCAGCAGGAAGATGCCCCATATCGCGGCGTGGATGACCTGCACCATTTGATTGTAGCGCCGCCCCAGAAACTCGGGGATGGTGTATACGCCCGACCGCCAGTAGTACGGAATGAAGATGAACGCGGCGAAGACCATCGCCGGCATGGACCCAATCCAGTCGAAGTTGGCCGCCGATACGCCATAGGTGTAGCCCGCCCCAGCCGTCGCAATGAAGTCGGTCGCCCCGATGTCCGACACGACCACCGACATGCCAATCGCCCAGAACGGCAATGCGCGTCCGGCAACGAAGAAATCGCCCGCGTTCTTCACGTACTTCCCGAAGAAAGTGCCGAGGGCGAATACGCCGAACATGTATAGCCCGACGATGACAATGTCGATGAAGGCGAGGCCCTGCTGCAAGGATTCCGGTGACTCCGGCATGCGTTGTCCCCAATGGCTGGTGGCATCCAAACGGTCAGCGATGCAAATATTGCCTGAACAATAGCTTCGCGTCAATTCGCACAGGAATAGCCGCGGATGCCGCGCTGTTGCTCCGTCGTCCCGAAACTCATACCGCCGGGCACAAGCACAAAGCAACGAGCCAGCGCTCCCGGGGGAGCGCCCGGAAACCGATGGAGATTCCGCCCATGCCTCCGATGTATGACCCCGAAGCCGTACGCCCCATGTGGGAAGAATTGGCGAACATCGGCGTGCAGCCGCTGACCACGCCCGAGGAAGTCGAGCAGGTCATGTCCGAAACCGAAGGCACCACGATGGTCGTCGTCAATTCGGTCTGCGGATGCGCCGCCGGCAACTGCCGCCCGGGCGTTGCGCTTGCCCTGCAGCACGACAAAATCCCCGATCGCATGGTCACCGTCTTCGCCGGCATGGACACCGAAGCGGTCGCCAAGGCACGTGAATACTTTGGCTTTCAGCCCTCCTCGCCCAACATCGTGCTCTTCAAAGATGGTCAACTCGCCGGCGCGCTCCAGCGGATGCACATCGAGCAGATGACCGCTGTCGACATCGCCAACACCCTTACCAACGCCTTCGACGAAATCTGCACGCGCCAGGGCCCCTCGGTCCCGCCCGAAGTCTTCGATAAGAACGAGCACGTCGACCAGTGCGGCTCGTCCATCCCCCTCTATAAGGGCAATTAATCTACGCTGCCATACGGATGGCCGCGGCTGGCGTACGCTTGCCGCGGCCTTTCCTTGGCGCGATGCGCTAGCATAAGGGCATGTCCGCGAGCCCCCCATTCCATCTGCCCCTACTTCTCACAGGCATCTTCGGCGCGCTTGGCGTAGCCGCCGGCGCCTTCGGAGCCCATGGTCTCGAAGAGCGCCTCAGCGAACGCTTGCTCGAAATCTGGAAAACCGGAGCCCTCTATCACCTGCTTCACAGCATGGCCATGCTGGGAGGCGCCATCGCTTCCCGCCTCAGCACAGGCGCCCTTCAGCGTGAATGGGCCCGCTGCGTTTACTTCTGGGCAGGCGGCGTCCTCATCTTCAGCGGCAGCCTCTACGCCCTCGCCCTGACCAACATCGGCATCCTCGGCGCCATCACGCCAATCGGCGGCATCCTCATGATCGCCGGCTGGGGATGGCTCGTGCGTGCGGCCTTCATCCCGCCTCCTTGCTGACCCGGCTTGCCTTGTCACCCACCCCCGCGTAGAATATTGCCAGGGTCGAATCAGCCGCCGGGAGGGGCTAGGCATGCGCACGTCTGCAATGGCATTCTTCGCCGCTGCAAGCACACTCTTTCCACTCTGCACGCATGCATCCGGCTTCGAGACGCTGGATCGCGCCATCGCCGAAACGGTTGACCGGGAAGAAGTGCCCGGCCTGGCAGCGGCGCTCATCGATGAGACCGGGATCGTCTGGGCCAAGGGATATGGCTATGCTGACATCGAAGCCCGCCGCCCGGTCACGCCAGACACGCCTTTCATGATCGCCTCCATCAGCAAGACCATCATCGCGATTGCGCTTCGCCAAGCTGTTGACGACGGCCTCGTTTCGCTTGATGCAGACATCAACTCCTACCTCGATTTCGAGGTTGATTTGCCCCGCGTAGAGGACGAACGGATCACGCTGACACATCTGGCGTCGCACACTTCGGGCATCCGTGATGGGCCGGCTTATGGCGCCAGCTACGCCGCGGGCGACCCAAACCCAGACATGAGCCCCTGGCTTTCCGCCTACTTCACTCCGGGGGGCGAGCATTACCACAACCGTGCCAACTTTTTGCGGGAACCCCCGGGCGAGATGCACGTCTATAGCAATGTCGGCGCGGCCTTGGCTGCTCACGTGATCGCCGCAAAATCGGGCATGACCTATGCGGATTACTGCGCGAAACATCTCTTCGAGCCGCTGGGCCTCAAGCATACGGCCTTCATGATTGACGCCTTTCCAGCGGACACCGTCGCCATTCCATACAATATCCACGGCGACACGCCAGAGCGGCTGGAGCACTACGGCTATCCGACGTATCCAGACGGGCAACTCCGTACGAGCGTCACCGAACTGGGCCTCATCCTCGCGGCAGTGATTAATGGCGGAACGGCGCCTAACGGCACTCAGCTTCTGGCGGCGCAATCGGCCGCGGACATGTTTACGGTTCTATATGATGGGAGCGACGAGGGCGGCGCCCGGCAAGCCCTGTTTTGGTATGTCCGGCGAGATGGGACCATCGGCCATTCCGGCGGCGACGATGGCGTAGCCACCGATATGTTTTTCGACCCAAAGCGTAAGGCGGGAGGCATCGTACTCATCAATGCGGCGGGCAGCCGCGCCGTTGAAGATGCACTCCATGCCGTGCGCCGCCTCCTGCACGGCTGCATTGCCGGCTCGGACGCCAGCACAAACCTCTAATCATCCCACGAAAGGCCCGCTGATGCGCATTGTTAGGGTGACCGTGCTCTGTTTGATTGCTGGTCAGGTCTTGGCCCTTCAGCAAAAAGAACTTGACTTCGATGTCAACTACGATGAAGCCAAGATTCAGGGCTACCAGTTGCCCCCGCTGTTCGAGACGGCTGAGGGCCGCACCATTACGACGCCTGAAGAATGGCGCACGATCCGCCGCCCGCAGATTCTCGCCCTCTTCAGCAATTTGATCTATGGCCGCACGCCCGTGCCCGCCAGCCCCCTCGAAACCAGTGTTGACGTGTTGCGCGAAGACGGCGATTTCATGGACGGCCGCGCCACGAAGAAAGAAGTGCGCATTCGTTTCCGGAACGAGCGCGGCGCAGCCGAGATGCTCATCCTGGTCTACGTGCCGAACGGCGCGCCAAAGCCCGCCCCGGTCTTCATGATGCACACCTTCGACGATACCCGCTCCCCCGGCTTCCGCGGCAACGGCCGCGAGCCGGACAAGCTCCGCAACGGCATGCCCCTCGGCGCCATTCTCGACCGAGGCATGGCCTTCATCCCTGTGGACCAATCCGACCTCGTCGAGCACAACGACGTCGAATTCAACGATGGCATCGCCCCGCTTTTTTATGCTGAAGGCCAGAGCTTCCCCAAGGCGAACGAATGGGGCGTGCTCAGCATCGTGGCCTGGGGCGCTATGCGCGCGATGGACTACGTCGAGGAAGACGGCAGTCTCGATGCCGAGCGCGTCGCCATTATGGGCCATTCCAAGATGGGCAAGGCCGCGCTGTGGACCGCCGCCCAGGATGAACGCTTCGGCATGGCCATCTCCGCGCAGTCCGGCTGCGCGGGCGCGGCCCTCTGGCGCCGGCGCTCGGGCGAAACCCTCTCGAAGATGGTGACCCGGTTCCCCTACTGGCTTTGCCGGAATGCCTGGAAGTTTCAGGGGCAAGAAGGCGACCTCCCAGTCGACCAGCACATGCTTCTGGGCCTCATCGCTCCACGCCCGGTTTACGTGTATAGCGCGGTTGATGACCGCT
>CAZLBS010000110.1:0-9169 GCA_964557505.1 uncultured Nitrospiraceae bacterium
CGGCGGCTTATCCGGGCAAGCAAGGCGGGGCGATTGACCATACCCCGCAAGCAGCGCAAGATGCCCGCCCGCCGAGCCACCGATGAGCACCATGCGGCGGCCGTCGTAGCCATATTCCCCGCCTTGCTGGCTAAGCCATATAATGGCGCATTTCACATCCTGAATCGCCGCGGGGAAGGTATGCTCCGGCGCCAGGCGGTACTGGACCGTGGCGGTTGCGTAGCCTTCCTCGGCCAGCGCGATGCAATAGTGCGCGTAGTCTTCCTTCTTGCCGCCGCGCCAACCGCCTCCGTGGATGAACATGACCACGGGCGCCGGACCACCGGAGCCGGGCACATAGAGTTCAAGGGTCAGGTCCTCCCCACCGGCGGTGGTGTAGACCACATCGTCATGGAATGTGATGCCGCCGGGCGCCTTGCTGCGCTGTTCCACCGCGGGCACAGCGCCTGAAAGCACGGCATTGCGGGCTTCCTCGGCCGTGTCGAATCCCGGCGGCGCTCCGGGGGCCCCTTCGAACAGGGGCTCCGCGCGGGCAGTCACGCTTACACCGCACATGGCGCATGCCATGGCCAGTTGCATGCAGCTGCTGTAGCTCAGCATAAGCAGTTCCCCACAGGTTATGCGCTGGCGCGCTGGCGTTTGCGCTGGCCTGGACGCGGCGCTGCCAACTTGATGACGAGCAATTCCAGCGCGAGCGAACGATCCGTGCCGGTCGACCGCAACATGAAATCGGTTTCTGTAAGCAGGGCGAAGGCGTCGCCCAATTTTTTCGGGCCAAACTTGTCGGCCAATGGCTTACACTTGCGTGCCGTAAACTGACGCAGAAAGCCGCTGTTCGGAGGGGCGACCGAAACATCATAGGCGGTTCGGATGAGCCAGTTGACCGAACCGAGAATTTCGAACTCGCTCTTGTTGAGGGCGAAAAGCTCGCGCAGGATCCGCACGGCATCCCCCATGCGCGACTCGGCGATCGCATCGGTCAGCGCCCAGATCTCCTCCTCGGCTACGTCGGCGGTCGCCGCGATGACATCTTCTTCGCTGATGTCAGCCCGCTCGCCGACATACCCTGCCGTAAGCTCGATCGCATTGTTTACGCCGCTCAGTTTGGTCCCCGCGCGCTCGACGATGGCATTGACCGCATCGGGATGCGCCTTCTTCGCGCGCTCTTCGAAGGCGGCGTTGATCCAAAGGCGCACTTCGTTTTCGCGCAATTCCGGCGAGGGCACGAGATAGCCTTGCTTGTCCGCCGCCTTGAATAGCTTGAGCCGCCGGTCGAGGCGCTCGGAAATCATGACCAGCACGCACTGTGGATTGGGCGATTCGAGATAGGGCACAAGATGTTTGGCCGCCCGGTCGTTGTCGAATTGCTCGGCGCGGCGCACTAGGACGACGCGCCGCTCGGCCAGAAAGGGCACGGTGTTCGCGGTCTCGACGACCTCAGCGGCGCCGGTCTCATCCGCGCTGAAGGAATTGAACGCGAGGTCGCGCATGGACGGCTCCACAAGCGCGTCGCTAATCATGCGCGCGCACCGGTCGGCAAGCAGAGGCTCGAAGGTGGCATGCTTTGCGCGGGGCGGCTTGTCGGGGCAGAGCACGTATACCGGCATAGGATTCGCCGGGTCGAAACTATCAAGCAGTTCGCGCGCGTTCATGGCGCTGGCTTACCAGGGCTCAACGGTGCGGTAGAAGATGTCGGTGCTGAGTTGCTCGAGCGCCTCCGATGCTCCGCGGTTCTCCTCTTCGCTGGCGAAACTGCGCACGGTCGGTATAAACACCTCGGCGTTGCCGCGCAAGCGGTCGGAGGGCTGGCCGGTCGCCTCGGTGTAGAACGTCGTCTCTCCGGCAAGCTGCGCATCCTGCCACACGATCTCGCCCGTGCCGGCATCAATGCAACGCGCCCCGGCCGTAATGACGGTGAGAAACTGGGTGACGTCGTCATCCTCATCAAAGGTGATGCCGCGCAATTGATAATCGATGATGACCCCTTCGAGCAGCAAATCCGCTTCGGCCCGATTTACGACTTGCAGACGGCCGTCTTGAATAAACTTGCGGCGCACGGCATTGGTGACGGCTGCTTGAATGCCATACTCGCGCGATTCATTCTCAAAAGGCGCCACGTAGATCGTCTGATACTTTGGGTCGAGCGAACTCTGGGTGGTGTATCCGCAGGCACACAAGAAACCGAGCGGGACGATGCTCAGCATCGCCCATAGAAACGCGCTACGAATCATCTTCGTCATTGCTCTCGGCGACGGCCTCGGCGCCGCCCTCACGATAGTCCGCCAGCCATTGTGCCGCTTCTTCCCCAGCGGGCGTCGTGGGAAACTGCTCGACCACCACCTCATAGGAGATTTCCGCCGCATCGAATTCACGCCGGCTCTCATAAAATTGCGCGATCTGCAACTTCTGCTCTGCAATCCGGTCGACCATTTCGCTGCGCCACTCGCCCAGTTGCTCGTTACGCGCATCCCCTGGGAAGCGCGCCTGGAACAAATCCACAGCCTCGATGGTCAACTGGCTCGGCGTCTGGTCATACTCCGGAGGCAGCGACGATTCGTAGTACGTATTGGCTAAGCCATAGCTCGCTTCGTCGACCCATTCCGACGTTGAGTAGTCTTCGATGACACGCCGGTATTCGAACGCGGCTTCGATGTATTCCTCGCGCGTGAAGTGGCACAGGCCCACCTTGTATTGCGCCTCGGCCGCGGCCTCGGTGAACGGCTGGTTGTCGATCACCATGGTGTAGACATCGATGGCCTGCCGAAAGGGGCGCTTTCGAAACAGCCGCCAACGCTTGTCCATGTTTTCCAGACCGCGCTGGTAATAGCGGTCGCCGATCTCGTATTGCATTTCGATCACGTCTTCGAAATAGGGGCTTTCGGGATAATTGGCCACGACCGATTGAAACTCTTCGGCCGCACTCTTATAGCGCCCTTGCCGCAGGCGGATTTCGCCGCGCAAGAATTGATTGTCGTCGGCGTAATCGGTATCGCCGTAGAACGTCGTGAATTTGTTGGTCTCGCGCCAGGCCTCGCGGAGTTCTCCGTCGAGCATGAGGCTGCGCGCATGCTCAACTTGAAGCTCCGGCGTTTCTTTCGGCAAGCGGCCGATGTTTACAAAGCGGCCTGTTTGGGGCGTCCATACCCACTGCGCGAAGGCGGGGGCGGCGCACGCCATCAGCACCGCCGCGGCCATCAGGCGGCGCCATGCTACCATTCGATTGTTCACAGTTTGCTCCGTGTTCACAGCCATTCCTCTTCGTCTCGCCGCGCCTGCAAGACCCCGCGAAGGGTGCATCTCATGGGGCCGAAAAGCCTTCTTGCGGCAGCGTCATCGTAGCAATGCGGCCCTCGGCAAGCAACCGGGCAGGCGGCGCAACTGTTGCAACAGGCATCAATTAGACGCTACTATACCCCACTACCCAGGCACACGCTCCGTGTGCTTTTTGCCGTGCCGGAGTGGTGAAATGGCAGACACGCTTGGTTCAGGTCCAAGTGCGGGCAACCGCGTGGAGGTTCGACTCCTCTCTCCGGCACCAACTCACTGAATCCCGCTTTTTTTGACATCCCCCAGCAGCCGCCTCTTCATGGCGATGGGCGCCATAGCCGCCATGTTAATGCTGCATGTCCGGGTCGGCGAGGTAGTCCGGAAAATTCTTTACAATGCCTTGGAGCACGGCGGCGCCTTGCTGAATCTCGTCTATGCGTAGGAGGCGTTTTCCTCGGTGGGCGATCACATAGCCGCTATCGAATTCAATGGTAAAGGGCTCGTACTGGAGCAGCAACTGCATCGTCCGCGGGGTGATGACATCCATCGTTTGTCATGGCACTCGATGCGGAATGCCTTGTTGAACTCGACGGATTCGAAGTCGATATCCCGGCTCGAGTCGCGCTCTTCTGGCTCGATGGTGAGTGCCTTCAGCTTATACGGGCTTGACAGCATCACGCGCGTGGCATCGGTCCATTGCTGCTTATTGCCTTTTGTTTTCACCAGTACGCGTTCGTCAATTACGAGCAATTCATAGCCGCCAAACTGGCCCATCACGGCACGCTGAATCGCACCCCAGAGCGCGCCCGTCCATAGCAATCCTGCCCACGGCGCGTACATTCGATCTCCGGCGAAGGCGCGAAATTCGGGGTGATGCGACAGATAGTATTGCCAGTGCCGTTCGCGTTGCGAGGTTGCGGGCCGCCAGTAACGGAGTTTCGCCGGGTCCGTATCAGGAAACGCCCGCTGATACTCCTGCATGATGCGCTGGTACATTTCGCCGAAATAAGCCATAAAGTATAGTTTGCGGAGCAGCGGCAGCTTACGCACGCGGTAGTACGTCAAACCGGTCTGCTTGGCCCATGCGGCCAATTCCTGCCCGCGGGCGCACGGTGGTTGTGCTTGCGCTTGGAAGACCGAGAAAGAATCGTCCTGCCAATTCGCGCCTGCTGCGTGAAAGTCTCGGGAAAGCTTGCGGTAGAGATGCCCAGCCCCGAGCCACGCACCGAGCGCAGCCGCTGCAAAGCAACAACCGGCAGCGCCATAGGCCAGGGCAGTGAACACACCTGTCTGGAAGAGCGCCATGGCTGCCGCGAGAAACCAATAGATGGCAGGCATCAGGAGCAGCGCCGTCAGGCAACCTGCGGGCGCCCGGACGATCTGAGGCATTTTGCCGTTCGGCCTGGCACTGAACTCGGTAAGCGGCGGCGAATCGGACATAGCGCCTTGGCCCCGTTGCATGCACTGTCAGCGCACCGCGAAGTGCGCCCGGATCCCCTCGCCTGCAGATTAGCGGCTTTCGCCATGAAAGGAAAGGGCGCTGGAGTTACGGAATCAAAAGGCACATCGGGCAGGAGAGCACCGGCGAATGCCGTGGAATCACTTCCCCCGCAAATCGGCCGCTCTCAACGTATTCTGCATGAGCAGGGCAATGGTCATCGGGCCGATGCCCCCTGGCACAGGCGTGATGGCTTTGGCCTTTCGGGCGCAAGTGGCGTGATGACAATCACCGACAAGACGGGCGCCGGATTTTCGGCTGAGGTCCGGAATGCGATTGACCCCGACATCGATGACCACGGCGCCCTCTCGGACGTGCCGCCCCTTAATGAACTCGGGCACGCCAATCGCGGCGACGAGCACGTCGGCAGATTGGGTAATGGCCGTCAGCTTCTTGGTGCGCGAGTGGGCCACGGTAACGGTTGCGTTGGCTCCTTCGGCCTTCTGCATGAGGATGGCGGCGAGGGGCTTGCCCACAATGTTCGAGCGCCCAACGATGACGACGTGCTTGCCGCTTACATCCATCTTGTAGTGCATGAGCAGGCGCTGCACGCCGGCGGGGGTGCACGGCAAAAACGCCGGCTCGCCGATCAGCATACGCCCGACATTAAAGGGATGAAACCCGTCGACATCTTTCATGGGATCGATCGCAAGCAACACCTTGTCGCCGTCTATCTGCTTGGGCAACGGCAACTGCACCAAAATCCCGTGAATTCTCGGATCTTCGTTCAGCTTGTTCACAAGATTGAGGAGCCGCTTCTCTGTGCAGGTTTCGGGCAAGTGGTGATGCACCGAGTGCATGCCGAGTTCCTTGGCCGTTTTCTGCTTACTTTTGACGTACACCTCGGATGCGGGATCTTCGCCGACGCGGACGACAGCCAGCCCCGGCTGAATGCCCCGGCGGCCAAGCGCTTCGACGCCCTTTCGCACCTCCTCGCGAATGGCTTCGGCGACAGGCTTTCCTAGGAGCAGGCGTGCGGCTTTCGGCATGATGTGCGGTTCCCCCTGTGTGCGCCGGGCGGCGTGCTTCTGCCATCGTAATGCGGGGCGCGCATTGGTGCAAAACGGACTGCATTGCGTACGATAGCGCTACGCACTTGGGCGAGGGGAAAGCCGTCATGGATTACGATCTCGAACAACTCGAAGCTACGTTGAGAAACAAGAACGCCGGCTGGGTCAACCGGCGCGATGCCGCACAGGGTCTGCGTGATGCCGCGCTGGCCGTGACGGATTGCTTAAAGGCACATGCGGAGGACAGCGACACGGACGTACGCATGGCCGCCATTGATTCCCTGGCGCGGCTTGCCGATGCCCTCGGCACGAAGGCCCCGCCGAAGCAAGAGGAAAGCTGGGAGGATGTCCGCGAACCGCTGCCGCGAATGGTTGGGCGGCTCAACAAGACCGGCGTCCGCGAAGTGCACCAAGAGGGCAACCACTTTTCCGTCAAGGTGCAGCAGAACGATGGCCGCGAACAGACGGTCTATGTGGCGCCTTTTACGCGCAAGGATGGGCTGAAGGTCGTCAGCGTATTTACCTACTGCGGCGAGTTCAGTGAAGAGGCCATGGAGTGGGCGCTCCGGGCCAATGCCAAAATGGTGCAGGGTGCGCTCGGCGTCGTGGAACACGGGGGCAAGCAACTCTTCAACCTCAGCCGGAATTTCTTGGAAGAGGAATTCACGTACCGGGCGCTCAAGGCAGCTGTCAAGGAGATTGCCTATTACGGCGACTGGATCGAGAACCGCATGACGGGACTCGACGACTTTTAGCGGCGGCGCGCATTGCCCCCAGACGCGACAGGGAATGATGCACTTCGCCGCCTGCGGGTGCTGCTGCTGCACAATTTTCTGACGCCTTACCGCATTCCATTGTTCGAGGCATTGGCACGGCGCGTATTGCTGGACGTCTGGATATTCGGCGACGTCTCGAGCATTCGCGGCTGGCAGCACAAGACGGAGGGGCTCGGCTTCAACTGCCGCCTCCTCCCCCACCTCAACCTGCCTGCGGGTTCGCGTGATTACCGGCTCCTGCTGAACCCGCGCTTCTCAAAGGCTTATCGCGAACACCCGCACGATGTGACGCTTTGCAATGGCTGGGAAGTGCCTGCCGAATGGCTGGCCGCGTGGCATGCCCGCCGGCTTCGCCGTCCCTTCGTGTTGTGGAGCCAAAGCACCATTGGGGAGGCGAACTGGCGCCGCAGCGTGACGAAGCCATTGGTGCGGAGGTTGGTCCGCAGCGCTGATGCCTGGGTAAGCGACGGCACACGCTCGAAGGAATACCTCGTGCACATGGGCGCTGAACCCGCACGGGTCTTTCCGGCGGTCAACGCCGCCGAACCCGCATTCGTCGAAGCGGTTGGCGGCGCCTCTGAGGACGACTGCCGGGCCATTCGCGAGCAGCATGGCATCAGCGCGAAACACCTCGTGCTTTATTGCGGGCAATTGGTCGGGCGGAAAGGGCTTCCCGATTTTGTACCCGCCTTCGCCGCTGCGGTGAAACATGGGCACGATGCGGCGCTTCTCATTGCTGGGGACGGCCCGCTCGAAGGGCGCCTGCGCCAGGCCGTTGGCGCGCTGGGGATAACCGATCGCGTCCATTTCGCAGGACACGTTGCACGGGAGATGTTGCCGGCGTACTACCGAAGCGCCAGTCTGTTCGTGTTGCCCTCACGCGAAGAGGCCTGGGGCATGGTGCTGAGCGAGGCCTTGGCCTCGGGCGTCCCCGTGCTTACCTGCGAACCCGTGGGGGCCGCCCCCGATATCGTAGTCGAGGGCCGGAATGGATTTGTCGTACCGGCGGGCGATAGCGGCGCGATGGCCGCAGCCCTCATGAAGTTCTTTGGGGATGAGGCGCTGCGACGATCGATGCGCGCCGAAGCCTTGCGCTTAGACCAACGCTATTCTGTAGACCAGCAGGCCGATGCTATCTGCTGGGCGCTTGCCGCCGCTGTTGGACCCCGCACGTGACCTACGCCCGCACCTACTTCCGGCATACGGTGATTCAGGTTGCCACTGTGGGGCTTACAGGCGCGCTGTACTATCTGCTGCGCCGGACAGCATATGGGTATCTCTCGGAAGAGGGCGGCGAGGAACTCTACGGCTTGCTGTATTTCTTACTGTCCGCGGCAATGCTCATCTACCCGCTGTTGTCTTTCGGCTTCGAGCCAGGCATTGTCCCGCGCATCACGCGCTACCGGGAAGAGGCGGCATGGGCACGCATGAAGGGCCTGGTCCTTACGAGCATGCTGCCCCAACTTACCGTGGCCTGCCCCCTGCTGCTCGCGGCCTGGATAAGCGCGCCGGCCCTGGCGGAAGCGCTCGGACAGCCAGATGCCATTCTCGCGATTCGCCTCACCGCTCTATACACGGCACTCATCATTCCACTGCGAACGGGCATGTCGCTGCTGCTTGGCCTGCAATACATTGCAACGCGCAACGCTGCCGAACTCGTCCGCGCGGTGTGCATATTCGGTCTTGCAGTTACCATGCTGTCAGCGGGGTGGAGTGTCGCGGGCGCCGTGCTCGCTTACATTGGAGGACTGCTCGCGGCAAGCATCATCATCTGGGCGTCCGCCCTTGCTTCGGAACGGCGCTTCACGGCAGCACGCCCCAGAACGCCCCGCGGCGAACTGAGCGCCGTCTTTAACGAAGGCAAATGGCTCAGCATCGCATTCGCGGCGCTGACGATCTTTGCGCAGGTCGACACGCTCATGCTGGGCTTGCTGCAGCAGGACCTCGAGGCGGTCGCCGCATACCAACTCGCCGTACCCACCTTGAGCATTCTCTTGAGCATCGTGCAGGCAGCGGCCGCTAACTTTATGCCCATGGTCGGCGTGATGTGGCGCCGGGGCGAACGAGAGAAACTCGGCGCGGGCATCGCCCAAATGCTTGACACCGCAGCCGTGCTCTTGCTGCCCGCTTGCGCGCTTCTCGCGGTCTACGCCGACCTGTTCATGCCCATTCTGTTTGGCCGGGGCGTACTCAATGCGCCCAGCGTCTTCGCCATCCTGGTCATGAGCAGCGTGTTCATCTTCGGCGCGCACATTGGCGTGCACGCGCTGGCAGGTTCGGAGGGCCAACGGGCCGCGGGCATCGCGCTTGGAATCAGCCTCGCCGCAAACGCCGTGCTCAATGCGGTGCTCATCTTAACGATGGGCATTTACGGGGCGGCCATCGCGACGCTGCTGAGCAACATGCTGGCCTTCGCGCTCTTAGCCCGTGCAATGCGGTCTCTGATGCCCCTGCCCATGCGCGTGGGGGCTTGGGCAGGCGGCACATGCGCGGCCATTGCTTGTGCCGCTGGAGCCCTTGCCCTGCGCCAAATGCCCATCGCGCAGGAAGCCCCCCTCCTATCAGCGGCTGTGGCAGCCCCAGTGTTATACGCCGCCTCCTTAGTGGTAATGGAAGCG
>CAZLBS010000111.1:0-9135 GCA_964557505.1 uncultured Nitrospiraceae bacterium
TCCGGAGAGACCGTCACCGATTGGGCGCCCTTGAGCCCGTCCACGCCGCCCACGCCGTCGCGCTGCACCTCGACGAACGTAAGGACCGGATTCTCCTGCGCTTGGGCATCGTAGCCGCTTAGCCCGGAGAGGCCTGCAATCGCCACCAGCCCAAACCCGCGGGCAAGCCGCATGCGTGTTGTCATTCGTCATTCATCCGAATTCTGACCCCGAACAACCCCGGGGTTCGCACCCTCACAGAGGGCAGCATATAGACACATTCCAGACATGTCAATAGCAAGCGGGATAGTAATCTTGCTGTCACGAGCAGCGGCCGCATGCACGCATCTGCTGGGTTGTTCAAGGGCCTGGAGGCCGCGGCATGGAGGTGGGATCTCGTGTCTCAAGCGTTGCCGGGCGGAGCCCTTTCGCGGTTCTGGGCTAGGCGATGAACCAATAGTCGTGTCCTTCTTTCCAGCCTTTCGGGCCGAGGTAGCCGCGGATGAGGCGGCGGGCTCCGGGTGCTCCTACGGCGACGAGCACGACCGCTTCTTGAGGGCCGGGCAATGCTGCCGGTTCGATGACGGGGACGCCGTGGATGGTCATGCCAATTTTGCGCGGGTCAAGGTCGACGGCGGCTATGGGCTTGGGGCTGGTCCATTCTCTGAGCCAGCGCTTGCCGGCGGCTCCGGCGCCCCATTGGTACAAGGCTCGGCTTTCTTGTTCGAGCAGGGGCTCGAGATAGTGGCGCTTGCAGGCGCGGAATTGCCGTTCGGCGTAGCGGGAATGGTTCATCGACAGGCGGGCGCCATGTTCGCGCCAGCGCAGAAGCGGCTGAGGCACGACGCCGATGGGGATGCGGGCCTGAGCCATGCGCAAGACGAGGTCGTAGTCTTCGGCCCAGCCGGCATCCTGGTAGCCGCCAGCACGGGCATACGCCTCTCGCCGCATGCAGAATGTGGGGTGGGCGAGGGGACATTCGATGAAGCGCTGACGCCGCAGATCTTCGGGAGTGCGCAAGCTGTTGAGCCATTGCCCATAGCGCACGCGTCCTTCGCCGATGCCGTCGCCGAACTGGGCAACATGGGCGCCGCAAAGACCCGTTTCCGGGTTTGCCTGCATGAAGGCCGTTTGCCGCTCGAGCCGTTCGGGCAGTGCGATGTCGTCGGCATCCATTCGGGCGAGCAGGTCCCCTTGGCTGAGGGCCGCCGCCTTTTGGAGCGCCGTTACGATGCCGAGCCGCTCTTGCCGAACGAGGCGCACGCGTGGATCGCTGAACGCGGCGGCAATGTCGGGCGACGCATCGGCCGAGCCGTCGTCGACGATGATGAGTTCGAGGTTGCGGTATGTCTGCGAGAGCATGCTTGCGATGGCTTGCTCGAGATACGGCGCCGCGTCGCGCACGGGCATCAGCACGGAGACGAGTGGGGCGTCAGGCACGGTCTTCCAGGGGAACGTCGAATTGATTGAGGTAGGGATAGATGTTGTCCGTCACGAAGGCGCGCAGGCTTTCGATGCGTTCGAGCGGGCGCTCGAGGCTGTCGATGTCGAGCGGCTCGCCTTTGTAAATGCCCTTCACCTCGATGAAGATTTCATTGGGACTGTTGCGAAAGGGCTCGATGGTCACATGAATGACGCCCGGATGCTCGGGCGTCTCCGGCAAGACGAAGCGCAGCCCCGCGACGCCGATGGGGCGTTGAAAGAATGGCGTGACGCGTCCCGCCTGTTGGCAGGCGTGGTCGAGCAGAAACTGCCCGGCATTGTCGAAGTGCGTGAGCACGCAGGTGCTGCGCAGCGTGACGGCTTGCATGGTGAAGGCCGTGATGGACAGCTCGAGCAGGGCCTGGCGCGAGACCGCGGCGACCTTGTCGAGAAATTGCGGCAGCGACACGTCGGCCCATTCTTCGACGATGGCGAGGCGGTCGGGAAGAAACACGGCGACCGAGTGCGACTTGCGGCCGCGCTTGGTGTGAAAGCGCGGTTGTCCGGGCACGGTGAAGTCGGTATTTTCGTAAGCCCCCGCGCCGCTCTGCGAGAGTACATAGTACAAGCGCTGCAAATCGGGCACGACATGTTTCACGGGCTTGTGAAACAATTCGGTGCTAAAATGGATGGACAGGTCTTCAGATTGCATACGGCGGCTGGAACGTCCCGGAAGTCAGCACAAGCGAAAGCTTGAGTATACGGCGGGACGCGGCATGAGTAAAGACGGCGGGTGTGCGCGGCAGCCCGCTTGGAGAAATGATCAATGCCGATTCGAACCTTCATCGATACCATCATTCAGGGCACGATTCTCGGATTCGACGCGGACAATGTGCTGGAGTATGTCTACCAGATTGGCTTCATCTTGCTGATGATCCTGACGGCGCTGGGGAATTTGGCCGAGACGTTCGGCCTGATGCTGCCCGCCTAGGCGTCCGGCGCGCCGCCTGGCCCCGGCTGGAATCGAACGGTGTTTGCCCAGCGGCCGTTGGTGTGGGCGGCTTGCGGGTTTCTGGCCGGCACGTGCGCCGGCCTCTTGCTGCCCCCCATCCACGGCGCGTTCGGGGTCAACCTCCTCACAATGGCGGCGTATGCGTCGCCTGTGCTGTTCCTGCTTGCCGCGGGCCTCGCCTTGCGAAACCGTGCCGCTGTCGCCGTGGCAGCCATGGCCGCAGTAGGACTGGCGAACGCGGCACTGCATCAGGGGCCGCGCGGCGATCAGCTGAGCGAGTGGCTGCTTGCCCATGGGCCAGCCCAAGTGCTTTTGGAAGGCGCCGTGCGCAGTGGCAGCATTCCAGGAGGGGATGAAGCATCGCCCCCCGGGGCCGCGCCGCGCCGCGCCCACATCGTGCTTGATGTATCCCGGCACTACCTGGATGGCGAGTGGCATGAGCGCCAGGGGCGGGTGTGGGTCAGTTGCGGCGATGTCAGTCGGCTGCCTTATCCGGGCGATGTGGTGCGGGTGCGGGGCGAGGCACGCGCTGAGATCGGGATGGTGAACTTCGGCGTCGCCGGCTTCGAGGGCTATTGCCGCAACCGCGGCATTCACGGTGTCGTGCTTGCAAAGGGCCGCGCTCCGCTCGAGGTGGTCTCGCCTGCGCCCCCCTGGCATCCGCTTCGTTTCTTTGCCTATCTGCGCGAGCAGCAAGCGCAGTTGTTTTCAACCGCCGTGCCCGATGCGGCGGCGCCGCTCGTCCGGGCCATGTGGCTGGGAGACCGCGATGGGATCCCGGGCGATGTCTACGATGCCTACGTGCGTGCGGGCGGCGCGCATCTCTTGTCCGTTTCCGGGTTGCACCTCGGCATTTTCTTTGTGACCTTGCAGGGGTTCTTCTCGGTATTGGTCCGCGATAAACGCAAGCTGGCGCTGTTGCTTGTGGTCTCGCTGGTTGCAGTGGTCCTGATGACGGGCGGGCGCCTTCCGGTCACGCGGGCTGCGCTCATGTTGGGCCTGTTCGTCATGGCCGGGCTGTTTCGCCGAGAGCCTGATGCCCCAACCAGTCTTGCCATTGCGTTGATCGGACTGCTGTTCTTCAACCCGAGACTGGTGTTTGACGTGGGGTTTCAATTGTCGTTCCTGAGCGTGGCCTCACTGCTGCTGTGGCATGAGCCGCTCCGCCGCGCCTTGACGGCCGCGCCAGCCGCGGCAGGCCGGCGCATGGACCGGACAATGACCATACGTTCGTCTGCGGTGTGGCGCCGACTCGAGGAGCATCCGGCGGCAGCGTATGCGCAACAGGGATGGGCGGCTGCCAGCAGCCTCTTGGCTGCCTCCGCCGCCGTGCAACTGCTCCCGCTGCCTGCCGCCGTGTATCACTTCCACGTGCTTCCGCTGTTCGCGCTGCCGGTCAATCTGCTCGCCGTGCCGCTGCTGGCCGTCGTGCTCTGGATGACGGCCCTTACCGTGTTTGCCGGGGTCATCCTGCCGGGCATTGCCCCATTGTTCGGCCATGGCACAGGGATCTGCGTCTGGCTGTTGGATGCCCTGGTGGGCGGCGTGGGAGAGCGCCCGTGGGCGGCGGTGGACATGCCGGCTCCTTCAATCCCCGCGCTTGCGTGCACGTATGCCGGCTTTGGGCTGGCATACCATGCCGTGCGCGAGCCGCGCTGGACCTCCGCAGCCTTGGCCCGTATCCGGGCGTCGGTCCTCGCGCATAACCGCAGTCACGCGCCGGCGCACCGGCGAACCTGGCTGTACGCGGGGGGCATGCTGCTGCTTTCAGGCGCGCTTCTGTGGACGCAGCATCCATCTTCCGCGGAAATCGTGTTTATAGACGTGCGCAATGGCGATGCGACTTTCATCCGGACACCAGGCGGAGAGACCTTGCTCATCGATGCCGGCGGGGCCGGGCCCTATGGGGCCGGGGGTGGAGAGGCCGTATGCGCGTTTCTCCGGCAGAACGGCATCCAGCGGATCGACATTGCCATTGCTAGCCATGCCGACCTCGATCACATAGGCGGCTTTGCGCTCGTGCTGGAGCGCTTCCCTGTTGGCCGCATGGTATTGCCGCCGAACCAGTCCGACAAGGCGCTCGAGCGCGATGTGCTTGCACTGTGTGCCAAGCGAGGCATTCCCATCGAGCGATGGGCGAAGGGGAAGTCCATGACGTTTCCCGGCGCTCTTCTTGAAGTGCTTCATCCGCCCGAAGACTGGAACAGCGCGCTGCCAAGCAACGAGCAATCGCTTGTTCTTCGCTACCGCTGGGGCGAGCTTGATGTGCTATTGCCCGGCGACATTGAACACGTCTCAGAAGCGGCCTTGGCTCAGGCGGCGGTGCAGGCCGATGTGCTCAAGCTCCCGCATCACGGGCGCAATACCAGCAGCACGGAGCCATTCCTCGATGCGGTGGAGGCCCAGGCCGTAACCATCTCGAGCGGCGTGAGCCTCAGTCACCCTGGCATTCATCCATCGGTGCGTGCGCGCATCGATGCACGGGCACTCCCAGCTTGGGTCACGGCGTTCCACGGTGCGATACGCATACGCGAAACAGGCGGCACGTTTCGCTTCGAATCGGCGCGCCAGCGCGCCGGGTACGCCATGTCACGCGTGCCTACCCTTGTTGCCATTACCTTCGAATGATGCGAATTGTGCTCAAGATGCTTTCTATCCGCTGCGGTGTTTATAAAATCGTCATCTTCTTGACATTTTTTTGTATTGAGCGTGCACTTTACTAGGAAGTGGACAGCGGCCCCCACCGCTGTCGCCCTAAAAACCTACCTACCCACACCCATCCCGCGCTCTCCCCCAGGAGCGCGGGATAATTATTTGGGCAATGTTATGACATTGTCATACAGCAGCCATTGGGTTGTTGCGTAAGGCCGGTAATATTCGGAGCGTAACGGCGGTCAGCCAACCGCCGTGCACCCATACCCTACCTACCCACACCCTGGCCCCGTGCCGTCCCCCAGCGGCACGGGGTCAACTTTTTGCTTGTGGGAGGCCGCCCGCTTGCCTATTCATCGAACCGTCACATACCTGTAGCGCGTATGTCGAAAGGCCGTGGGACAGTATGGGTGTCGCCACCATCGAGTCAATCACCCGTATCTACAAAGCCCTGCCCCAGCGGCAGGGCTTTCTTTATGTCCGCTGGCCTGGGGGCTGGTGCGTGGCGGGCCGGTTCCACTTGAGCTTGCGGGCGGAGGGCAGTTCGCATGGCGACAAGGCCGGCGGTTTTTCGTGCCAGGCAGCTGCCACGTGTTGAAGGTCCAGCCAGAGTTGCCGAAGCATTTTCGGCTCGAGGGAGGCCGCATGGTCGGACCCTTTCCAGCGGCGGTCCAGGGTGACATGCCGTTCAAACCATCGCGCCCCCAGTGCAAACGCCGCGCTATCGAGGGCAATCCCCTCATGATGGCCGGAGAATCCGATGCCCCGGACATGGTCCCCATAGGCCGCGTGCAGGCGCGCAATCTCAAGCAGGCAGCTATCTTCCGGCGAAACGGGATAGGCACTGACGCAGTGGTACAGGACGAGGTCCTGGCCTCTTCCGCTGCGTTCGAATTGCGATACGATTGCCTCTACCTCGCCGGGCGTAGTCATGCCCAACGAAAGATGCACGGGCCCCCGATAGCCGTGCAACACCGCTTCTACCAGCGCAGTATGCGTGTTGCATGCAGAGGGGATCTTGATGAAGTCCGGCTGAAGCGAGGTCATTTCGCGGGCGCTGACGGGATCCCATACGGAGCAGCCATACTGAAGCCCAAGCCCATGCGCTTCATCCAAGAGTTGCTTGTGAATATCGAGGTCGAACTCGAGCCGCTCCCGGTGCTCGCCGTAGGTTGCGCCATGACTATGCCGCGGCTCGGGGTGCGGCGCGGCATACTCTGCATCGGTTAGCACCTCGCGCACGCAGCGCTTCTGAAGCTTAACGGCGGGCACGCCGCAGTCCGCTGCCATTCGCATCATCTCGAGAGCGATGACCGGATCGCCTTGGTGATTGCAGCCGATTTCAGCGGCGAGCCACGGCGCGTTCATATGGCTTGCACCGCTTCGGACGCGGAAAATGGCGGCTCGAAGTATTGCTCCGCAGCAACTGCCTCCCGTGCGAGTTCGGCCAGGTGGTGGTGATGGGTAAAGAACAAGACCTGCGTACGCGTGGCGAACTCGGCGAGAATTTCCAGGCCGGCTTTCGCCCGCGCATCGTCGAAATTTATGAAGAGGTCGTCGGCGACAATGGGCATGGGTTCGCGGTTGGGCTCATCCAGATAGAGCGCGATTGCCGCCAGGCGCAAGGCCAGAAAGAGTTGGTCGCGCGTGCCGTCGCTCAGAGCCCGCAGCGCCCGTGGATGGCCATCGGCAGGTTGGGCCAGCAGCACCACCTCGCCGTCTTCCTGCGACCCGATCTCGAGTCCCTGATAGCGCCCAAGGGTGAGGCGTGCGAAGAGGGCCCCCGCCTTTTCGACGGCAGGTTCCTGATGCGCGGCCCGGTAGGTTTCGATGGCTTGCGCGGTCATGCTGCGCGCAATGCTGAGCGCGGCAAATTCCGAACAGGCCTCGTCCAATTCCGCCCGCAAGGTTTCCAGGCGTTGCACAGCGTCGTAGCTGCCTTCGGCGGCGCGCATGGATTCGAGATCCTTGCGCGCGCCCACTTCGGCTTCGAACGCCGCAGCCTTGTCCCGTTCGAGCTGTCCGCAGTGGGCTTCTGCTTCCTGTATGCGCGCGGGCAGCACATCAGCATCGCAGGTCATCGCTTCTTGCAAGATGGCCTCCAGCCCCTGCTGAGGGGCCAGCATGGTCAGCGTCTCCTCGGCCTCTCGCAGGACGCGGATGGCTTCACGCTTCTCCGTGGAAAGCTCGGCGGCGGACAGCAGTTGGCCAGCGTCCTTAACGCCAGCTTCCCGGCAGGCCTCCGCGGCGCGGGCTTGTGCCTGCTCGATGTGTGCAACGGCTGCAAGGCGCTCTTCTTCCTGCGCGCTCATTTGCGCCGCAAGCTCGATGCGCTTCTGGCGGCGCCGCGAAGCTGTCTCCCGCTCTTGGGCCAGCGCGCGCGCCGTTTCAAGGCAGTCCTCTCCCAGGAGTGTTGGGGCGTGCGCGGCTGCAAACGCGTTCACCTTGCTCCGAAACTGGTCGAAGTCGGTTTCAATCTCCGTGATGCGCGCCTCCAACTCCGCACATGCCTCGCGCGCTTCGAAGTATTGCTGCCAGCGAAGGGCCTCCTCTTTCGCCGTACGCACGTCTGCATGCTCATGCAGTTGCAACGATTTGCGAACAGCTTCCCAGCGGGTTCGCCACGCGTCCAGCGCTTCCTCCACTGCGGCAAGATTCTTCCGGGCGTGGGGCAGGGCTTTCTGCGCAATTTCATCGATGCGGGCGCGGTGGTTGGCTTGGGCGTTCGCCTTCGCTCGAGCGTCATTGAGCAGGGGAGATGCCTCGCTTAAGGCAAGGTGCAACTCCAATGGGGGCTCTTTTTTTCCGGCGGCATGTGTCCAAAGCTTCTGGACTAAAGCGGCGCGGCGGGTGCGGCCGGTTTCCAGAGACTGCCTCGCCTGCTGGGCCGCGTAGTAATGTTCCGTCAACGCATCTAGCCGCTCGCGCACGCCTTCCATTTCGCGCGGGGATGCCGGCTCGATGCCGCTTTCCCGCCAGCGTTGCCTCCATTCATCCGTGGATGCGTTCATCTCTTGCTCGAGGGCATCCAGCTTCCCGCGTGCTTCCGTGATGCTCGCACGGGCGGCGTCGCGCGCGGCTTCCGCATTGATGCGCTGCTGAACCCGCTCGGCTTCTTGCCAGAGGCGGTCCGCGATACGGTCGGCATGTTCCCGTTGGGATTGGTATTCGTCCAGATCATCACGCTTCAACTGCTGGGCTTCGAAACGCTCGCGCACCACGGTCCACCGTTCGCCGCGCTTTGCCCGGGCGGCCTCGAGGTCTGCGAGCGTGGGGGGAGCGCCTGCTGCCTCGAGCTTCTTCAAGTCCCGAACTGCATCCGCATGCTCCTTTTGGCGGCCTTCCAATGATTGCTCCAGTGCCTGCTTGGCCCGAGTTCGTTCATCGAACGCTTCCCGGTAGGCCAAGATGGTTTCGCGTGTGGGCGCTTTTCGGGTTGCGGCGTCTTCGCGATCGGCGCCTGCCCCAAAGACTTCTGTGCAGAGGCGCCCTGCAGCGGCGTCATGTTCGTGCAACGCCGCTTCCGCGGAGGCGATTGCTTCATCCAGATGGGCGCTTCTCTGCGCGGATGCATAAGCCTCTTCGAAGGCGGCCAGTTGCGGAGATGCGTCTTCGGCCAAGGCGTCGCGCAGGCGCTCGGCTTCCGTCTCGAGTTCGTCCACGCGCTCCTGCGCGGCGGCATGCTTGCCTTCAAGCGCGATGAGTTCCTCGGCCATCGCCGTGATGGTGCTCAAGAGGTGATTGGGCACGCGGCGCTTCTCAGCTTCTCGAGCGTTCAAGGCCGGATCGATTTCTCTGAGCTTTCGCTCAGCGCCGGCGGAACGTTGCGCAAGCTGTGCGCGGAGCCCGCGCGCGTCGTCCAGCGCCTTCACATTTTGGGCGCGGCCATCGGCAATGGCCGCCAGCGCTTCCTCATGTTCGAGCAATGGCTCGGACGAGGGCAGCCGCGACAACTGCTCTTGCAAGCGGGCTATTGCCGATTCCGTGCGCTGCAGCTCCTGCGAGGCGAGGCTGCATTCGTGCAAGAGGCCGCTGTAGCGCGTGTGGGCATCGGGCGGGAGTTCGGGTAC
>CAZLBS010000112.1:0-2557 GCA_964557505.1 uncultured Nitrospiraceae bacterium
CAGACGGCGCAGGTGTTCAATCGTCCGCGGCATCCCTATACCCAGGCGCTTTTGAGCGCGGTACCGCGGCCCGACCCTGTGCATGAGCGGCGCCGCCAACGCATTGCGCTGCGGGGGGAGATTCCCTCGGCCGTGTCGCCGCCCGCGGGATGCGCGTTTCATCCGCGCTGCCCATACGCCTTGGACACGTGTGCGCGCCAGATACCGCCGTTTGACCATGTCGAGGGAACGCAATACGCGGCGTGTATCCGGGTGGATGAGATTGACTGACCGGGGACCCCTAATGCGAAGCAGTGCCATCGCGCAGATTCCGAAAATGCTCACGATTGCCGGCAGCGACAGCGGCGGCGGCGCGGGCATTCAAGCGGACCTGAAGACCTTCGCCGCGCTGAAGACCTACGGCATGAGCGCGATAACCGCGTTGACCGCACAGAACACGGCCGGCGTGCGCAGCGTGCATGAGGCCCCGCCAGCATTCGTCGCGGCGCAAATCGATGCGGTCGCCGAAGACATCGGCATTGACGCGGCGAAGTTGGGCATGCTCTCGAGCGCTCCGATCGTCGAAGCGGTCGCGGCGGCAGTGCAGCGGCATGGCATACAAACCCTGGTCGTCGATCCGGTGATGGTGGCGAAGAGCGGCGACGTGTTGCTGTCGGCGGATGCGCAGCGGGTGCTCGCCGAGCGCATCTTGCCGCTGGCCCTGATCGTGACGCCCAACATTCCAGAGGCTGAAGTGTTGAGCGGCATCCGCATCGCCGATGAGACTGGCGTGCAAGAGGCGGCACGGAAGATTCACGCCTTGGGTCCGCGGTATGTGCTGATTAAGGGCGGGCATCAAGACAGCGCCGAGGCCGCCGACTGCCTCTATGATGGCGAACAATGCGCGTGGCTGAGCACCCGGCGCATCGACACGCCCAATACGCACGGCACGGGTTGCACCTATAGCGCGGCGATCGCGGCGTGCCTGGGGCATGGCCTCGGGATGCGGGATGCGATCGCCCGGGCCAAAGCCTTTCTGACGGAGGCGATCCGCACGAGCTTGCCGCTTGGCCAAGGACACGGTCCGCTCAACCATCTGCATACGGTGCGCACAGGCATGCGGACCGACCGGCGCGAGCATCACATCGAGTTGAATGAGGCCGAGGCCATGCTGCTTCGGCAGATATTGGAGCGGCGGCGGCCGGAATTGCTGCAGTGCATGCGGAGCAGCCGCTGGCCCGTGACGGAGACCCAGCGCGATGCCATTCTGTCGACTGCCGCCGAAGAGTATCAGCGGCTGGCAGGCAGCACGGATACGGCCAACAAAATGCGGGCAGCCGTCATTGAAGTGATCTTGAGCAAGCTCGAGGCGTAGACAGGGAATCGTTGACCCGGCACTCCCGGCGCGATAGGATCATGAATATAGTTGGGCTGGGCTTTTGGAAATGCAGCAACGAGCAGGACAAACGGAACTCATGGATGTCGTATACGCGCGCGATTTGATCGAGCTGGAGCATGACCCAAATCTTGTAAACGATGCCGCGCGCTTGGCGGACATGCGGGCTCACTTGGCCGAGGGAGACATTTACCTTGTGCGTCAAGTCATCCCGCGTGATCTCATCGCGCGCATCAAGACGTATCTCACGAACGTCGGCCGGCATTCGCTGCCGAATTATCATCCGCTCGAGCCAGGCTGCCCGAACTTCCATCGGGTGAATCAATTCGACCCGCGCGCCTACGTGCAGACGTGCTTCCACCAGTTCTCGTTCTTCCCATGGAACCAAGATGTCTTCAATCTGTTCGAGGCGATGAAGCCGGTCTTTCATGTGAAGAACCAGCTCAACAATCTTCCGAAAGACAAGTTTACGAGCATGCAGCCGGAAGACGGCTGCGCGGCACGGCTCTCGTTTCAGTTCTACCCGAAGGGCGGAGGCTGCATTCGGAAGCACACCGACCCCGTCTCGCATCACCAGCTCAATGTGAGCCTCTTGACCATGAGCAAGAAAGGGGAGGACTACACGCAAGGCGGCGGGTTCGTCGAGCGCAAAAACGGCGAGCGCATTTTGTTTGACGACATTACGGAGCCGGGCGACGTGGTGCACAGTTGCGCGGCGACGCCGCATGGCGTGGAAGATATCGACCCCAGCGCCCCTTTGGACTGGCTCGCGTTCGAAGGCCGCTGGATGATGATCTTTTCCGTCAACCAAGTCGTCGCTGGAAGCGGCGTACACGATTCCGTAGATTTGGACCAAGAGGCGGCAGCCGAGTCCGCGGCAAAGTAGCGCGGGGCGCAGCAGCACGCCGCGCCGGGGCCGCACGTTTTCGTGCGCTCCGTGGTACCCTTCCCACATGAGCGAGCCATCGACAGAACCTCCCTCCCACGTGTCGAATCCAAACCGGCGGTCGTGCCCATACTGCGGCGCGGATGTCTTCGTGCTGCCTGGGACGATGCAGCGGCGGTTCTTATGCGATGCGTGCAATGGCTGGGTCGAGATTGACGGCCATGGGCAGGCCGTAGCGGCCGAGGGCCCGGCGAAGCCAATCGACCTCAAGGCCCTCGAGGAGGCCGAAAAGAAAG
>CAZLBS010000112.1:2567-8982 GCA_964557505.1 uncultured Nitrospiraceae bacterium
AGCCGCCGAGCCGCGCATTGATTACAGTGAATTTCCGGAGCTGCTGAGGCAGCAACTAGGCGAGCTGCGGAGGGAGCGGAAACGCGGGTTGGGCGCGCTCTTCGATTCGCATCTGCCGTTGCCGGTGCAGGCTTATGGGCTCGTGTTTTTGACGGCCGGATTTGTCTTGTTGTTTCTTGGCGCGTATGGCGCCGCGGGCATTGGCCTATACATGATGCTAGACGCCGGAACCGGTTCGGCGTCGGGGCCTTTGATGCAAATCATTGGCGGGGCCGCGTCGACGGCCGCCGGGTTCGGCATTCTGCGCGGATTTCACTGGGGCCTCTGGCTCGCGGCCTTTGTGGCGGGCTGTTCAGTAGGGTTTGCCGCGGTTCAACCGCTCGCGCTCGCCGCGCCCATTTTGTTGCTGCCGCTTTTCATTCTGGCCTACGTGAATCGCGAGCAATTCGCGTAAGCCGTCTAGGCGCTTCCCGGCTGTTCTTCGGCGGCATCTTCCGCCAGCTCATCGGCCAGCCGCTCGGCCAGTTCTTCTTGCGTGTCTTCCCGCACAATGGATGTCCAGTCGCCAATCGCGAAGAAGTAATAGCTCATGACCAGGCGCAAGCCATGGCTGGCGAGAATGGCGAGCCATATGGCGAGGCCGCTGCCGAGAAACACCGTGTAGACAAGTTCGAGACCTAGCAGGCCGGCGGCATCTGTCCATGTTGCGGCAGCACCGGCAATTAGCCTGCTGGCAAACAGGGGCAGGCTCATCGGCTGGAGCCACGCCATGATGCGCGTCGAGATTTCGCAGATGCCTAG
Organism: uncultured Nitrospiraceae bacterium; assembly: GCA_964557505.1. GTDB lineage: Bacteria > Hydrogenedentota > Hydrogenedentia > Hydrogenedentales > CAZLBS01 > CAZLBS01. The sequence goes on from CAZLBS010000112.1 coordinate 3,369, forward strand.
CAACACCCCAATTTGGGTAATCAGGGCAATCCACATGGGCTTTTTCGTATCGCCCGCGCCTTGGAGCCCGCCGGTGTAGGCGAGCGTGGTAATGAGAAAAATCCCGCTGAAGGCAAGCACGCGCAAGAGCCAAACGCCATAGGGCAGGACGGGGCCTTCATCGGCATTGAACAGCGCCATGAGGTAGTGCGGGGCGAAGAAGAAGACCAGCCCGAAGATGCCTGCCCACACCAACCCCAGGCCGGCGGCCACATTGACCGCCCGCTTGCCCCGGGCCGTATCCCCCGCGCTGATGTTTTGCCCGATGAGCGTGGATGACGCCATGCGGATGCCGAAGGAAGCCCAGGTAATGAGCGCGAACCACTGCGAATAGCAGATGACATAGGCCGCTTGGGCCGCCGCGCCATGCGGGAGCTTGTCGACGTAGTAAAGCAGGAAGGCGCCGCCAAGATTCAGCAGCACGGCTTGAATGCCTGTGGGGATGCCGATGCGGGCGACATCCCAAATGATGTGCCAGTCGGGGAAGAAGGTCAGTTTGCTTGGCACGGTGATGATCATGCGGCCGCTGGCGATGAGATAGAGCGCGAACAGCACGCCCGGAATTGGCGCGATGACGGTGCCGACCGCGGCCCCGAGCGCGCCGAGCATGGGAAAGGGGCCGAAGCCCGTGATGAGCCCGGCCGTAAGGGTCAGGTTCAAGACTGAATTCATGGCCGACAAGATGAGCGGGGTCTTGGCGTCGCCTGAAGATTGCATGGCCCCATTGAGCATGAAATTGAGAAAGAGCGCTGCACTGCACGTGAACAACACCTGCATGTAGGGCAACGCGTAGAACTGCACGTTGGGATCGTTTGTGAAGAACTCGAGCAGATAAGGCGACAGAAAATAGCCCACGGGAGCGACGAGGAAGAGCTGGGCGTAGAGCGAGACGAGGAAGGTGTGATAGACCACGCGGCTCAGCATCTCACGGTTTTCGCGGCCGGCGTATTGCGCGACGAGCACGCCCATGCCGTTGAAGAGCGACGCGATAAAGACGATGACGACGAGGAAGAGCTGCCACGCGACGCCCATGGCCGCGTTGGCGGCATTGTCGGGCGATTCGACGAATTGGCCGACCAGGACATGGTCGATGAAGCCCGCGCTTCCGTTGATGAGATACATGGCAACGGCGGGCCAGGAAAGCTTCCAGACCGAGCGCAGAATGCTCCCGGTGACCAGTTCTTTGTCGAAAGGCTTCATGATGGAATGGAGAACTCTGAGGCGGGCCGCGGCTTAAGCCGTGCCGCCCCCCGGGCCTTGCACGATGCGCACCTCATCGGGCGCGGAGATTTCCGTCTTGACGAGTCCGCCGGGCTGCGCCTCATGGCGCACTTCGATCATCCCGTGCGGCGTGGGGAGCGCGCCCTCGGCAAATTCAAGACCGGCGAGATGCGGCTGCACCTGCACCACGGCGCAGCCGGGCTTGAGCGGGCGCAGGCCGAGGATGTGTTCTGTCATCCAGGCCGTGGGGCCCGCTGCCCAGCCGTGGCACAGGCTGTGCCGGTGACCGACGTAACAGTAGTCGCCGAAGTCCGCGTGCAAATCATCGCGATCGGGGCGCGGCAACTCGTCGATGCGCCCGGCGTTGCGGGTCCAGTCGAGTTCGAAATGCTCCCAAAACGACGTGGCGCCGTAATCAAGCATGGCGCCCCAGTAATTGCGAATGACCTCGAGGCAGCCGGCGTAGTCGCCCGCGAGCGCACGGGCCTGCAGCACGTAGTAGCCGTAGAATGTCGACAAGCCCTGCAAGGGATCATTGCCGAGCACCTTCTGATTCACCTGCTGAACATCGGCGAGCCCGGCAATTGCGAGCAGGGCATTGGCCTGTTTGCTCGACGTAGCTGGCGGCGTGTGCGCGTGCATGGCATTGGCGGTTGCGAGGCATTCGTGCTGCAGTTCATCTTCCCGGAGCACGTGGCACAATTGCGCGCCGGCCTGCAGCGCCATCGAGGCAAGCCCTTGCAGCCCGGCATGTATCGCCTTTGGGTCTTCACTCGTGGGCCAATCGAGAAAGCGGTGGCCTGGCAACTGCTCGCGGCCATTGGGGCCGATGTGCTTCATCACTTCGCGCAGCAGGGCCGTTAGATATTCATGCTGCTCCGCAAGATACGGCTCGTTTCCATGGTATTGAAACCAGTCGCGGTGCGCGATGATCCACCAGAGCGAATACGAGCTGATGCCGTTCATCCAGTTGGGCAGCGGCGTTTCATCGCGCAGCTTGTCGAGGCTCGCGGGCACGCTCGGCTCGGCCCCGAATACCGTATTGACCACCATCAGCTCCGGGTGTATGTCGCCAATCCAGACGAGGCGATCGCGCTTGATGCCGTCGTACACATAGTCCTGCATGCACAGGTGCACCGTATATGCGCCCGTTTCCCAAATGCTGTTGAGCCGCGGATCGCTGCAATCGAAACGGCCCTTGTAGGCCAAATCGCGGCGGCGGAAAATCGCGCGGACCCATTCGAGGTCGAGCGTTGCGCCTTCTTCGACCAGATCGATGCGCACGAAGCGGAAGCCCGTGTTGCCGAATTCCGCTGTGCCGAACCAAGGGACGAGGAGCTCGCTATCGTGAATGGCATGGTCTTGATTGGGCTCGGCCATGGCCTCGCTCGCCGACTCGCCGAAGCGTACGCGCACGCGCACGGGCTTTTGCTCCCACGTGCCCTTGCGGCGGATGGCAATGCCGCCATTGATTTCGCGGCCGAAGTCGAGCAGCAGCGCGGGCGCCTCGCCCTTGTGCACCAGCGAGGTCGTGCGGCTGCCGGGATATGTGAGGTGCGCTGCATCGAGCGGCGCCGCTTCGCCCATCGTGTGCCACAGCACCCGCGAAGGCACCAGATAGCTCCGCATCCGCGGATCCGAAATCTCTTCCGCCCGATTCAACATGCACAATCCTCGCACACCATCATCACGGTCCCGGCAAACAAGTCCCGCAGTGTAGCAAATAACGCCTCGCCAATACAGAAATATTCGTGACAACAGGGAATTGGCCAGGGGGAGCGGGGCTGCGCAACATTTCGCACCGGGGGCCACAGCGGCGTGGACGCCGAGCTTTTTGCTTGGATTGCAGATGCGCTTGCGAGTGTGAAGCCTATTAGAGAGACCGGGGATTTGGATGTGTCTGCAGATTGCAGCTGATGCCGCACAGGCGCGAACGTAAGATTCACGTGGGGCAGATCGATTTGGCGACGATAGGCTGCTGGGTCATTGCGCCGGCGCTGCGATGCATGGCGGGTCTGGCGCGAGCCTTCATTTTGCAATAGCAGCCCTGGGCCATTTTGGTTACATGCTGAGCATGCGTCCGTCGACGGCGAGGGCGGCTTCTTTGATGACTTCGGCAAGGGTTGGATGGGCGTGGCAGGTGCGGGCGATGTCTTCACTGCTGGCGCCGAATTCAATGGCGGCTCCGCATTCGGCGATGAGATCGCCGGCGCGCGGGCCAATGATGTGTACGCCGAGCACGCGGTCGGTCTCGGCGTGGGCCAGAATCTTCACCTTGCCCTCGGTTTCGCCCAGGGCCTTCGCACGGCCATTCGCCATGAATGGAAACGTGCCTTTGCGATAGGGCACGCCGATTTCTTTGAGTTCATCTTCGGTCTTGCCGACGTTGGCGATCTCCGGGTGGGTATAGACGACGCCTGGGATGGCGTCGTAGTTCACGTGACCTTGGCCGGTCTTGATGATCTCTGCCACGGCGACGCCTTCGTGCTCGGCTTTATGGGCGAGCATGGGCCCGCGGATGACGTCTCCGATGGCGTAGATGCCGTCCACGCTTGTGCGGAAGTGATCGTCGACGGCGATGCGCCCGCGCTTGTCCGGCACGATGCCGACGGTGTCGAGGCCGAGGTTCTCCGTGTTGGGCTTGCGGCCGATGGCGAGCAGGACGCGGCCGCAGTGGATGGGCTCGCCCCCTTCGATTTCGACGATGCAGCCGTCGCCCTCAGCGCGCGCACCGGTGACCTTGCAGCCGAGTTGAAACTCGAGGCCTTGCTTCTTGAACACCTTGAGGGCGTCCTTGGCGATCTCGCTGTCCATGCCCGGGAGGATGCGGTCGAGGTATTCGAGCACGGTAACCTTGGCGCCGAGACGCTTCCAAACGGAGCCGAGTTCGAGGCCGATGTAGCCGGCTCCGATGACCACGAGATGGTCCGGCACTTCGGGATAGCTGAGCGCTTCGGTGCTCGAGCCGATGCGATCGCCGCCGGTCTCGACGCCGGGCAAGGGCGCGGGCACGCTGCCCGTCGCGATGATGATGTGATTGACCGTAAGCTGCGCGGGATCGCCGCCCTCGACCATGACGCGTCCGGGGCCATCAAGATGGCCATGGCCGTTGTACACGGTGATCTTGTTCTTCTTCATGAGGCCGGCGACGCCCTTTGTGAGCGCGCCGACGACGTCGTCTTTCCGCGACAGCATGGCGGGCAGGTCGAGCTGGACGCCGTCGTACTTGATGCCGTGGTTGCCGAGCCCCTCGGCCGCCTCGTGATAGCGCTCGCTGGATTCGAGCAAGGCCTTGCTCGGGATGCACCCGACACGCAGGCAGGTGCCGCCGAGGGCGGATTCCTTTTCGATGATGGCGGTGTCAAGGCCGAGTTGCGCGCACCGAATGGCGGCGATGTAGCCGCCGGGACCGGAACCTATGACGACGACTTCATGCTTCTGCTCTTGCATTGGGGTCTAGGTGCTCCCGCTTTTTTCTATATATCGAAGAGCAACCGCTCGGGCCGCTCGACGCCTTGCTTGATTTTGACGAGGAAGCTCACGGCTTCACGCCCGTCGACGATGCGGTGGTCGTAGGTGAGCGCGACATACATCATGGGCCGGATGACGACTTCGCCGTTGTCGGCGACCGGCCGCTGCTCGATCTTGTGCATGCCGAGAATCGCGCTCTGCGGCGGATTCAGAATGGGCGTGGACATGAGCGAGCCGTACACGCCGCCGTTGCTGATCGAGAAGGTGCCGCCCTGAAGTTCCTCGATGCTGATCTTGTTTTCCTGTGCGCGCTTGCCGAGATCGGCGATGTAGGCCTCAATGTCGGCGAACGACATGACTTCAGCGTTGCGGATAATCGGGACGACAAGCCCCTTGCCGCCGCCGATGGCAATGCCGATGTCGTAGTAATCATGGTAGACAATCTCGTCGCCCTCGATGCGCGCGTTCACAGCCGGAAACTGCTTGAGCGCCTCGATGGACGCACGCACGAAGAACGACATGAAGCCCAGCTTGATGCCATGCGCCTCGACGAACTCGTCTTGGAATTCTTTTCGGAGGCGCATCGAGGCGGACATGTCGATTTCGTTGAATGTCGTGAGCATGGCCGCGTTGTTTTGGGCATAGACGAGGCGTTCGGCGATGCGTTTGCGCATAGGCGACATGCGCTGAGCGCGCTCGCCGCGGCTTGGCGTGCCGGGCTCGGCGCCCTGGGCAGGGGCGATCGGCGGCGGCGGGGCCTGCCGCTGGGCGGGCTGCTGTTGCGCGGGCTGCTCCTGGCGTGGCTGCTGTTGCGCGGGCTCTTGATGGCGCGAGGGCTGGTCGGCTCCTTCATCCCGCGGCTGCGGGGTCATGTATCCGCGTG
>CAZLBS010000113.1:0-5808 GCA_964557505.1 uncultured Nitrospiraceae bacterium
CGTCGGGGTCTCCCATATGCCGCGGGGCGTCAGGCCCGTGGCATCGGCATAGGCCTGCTGGACGAGGCGCACCAAGGCGCGTTCCTGGCGGAGGGCCCGGCTTTGCCGCGGCGTAAGCCGGTCAATGCTAGGCCGGTAGCCAGCGGCGCCCAAGTATGCCGTAATGCCGGGATGAAAGATGTCGAAGCCGGCAGCCGCGGGCGTCGCATGCGCGCCTGCATGAATCGAGATGAGCAGTTCTCCGCCGTTGTTGGTAGCGGCGTTTGTCCGTTCAACGAGGGACATGCTGCGGTCTTCTGTCCGCACCAAGAGCACTTCGGAAGAAACGCGGGCCTTCAGCAACTCTGCCAAGCGGCCGGCGACGGCGAGGGCCAAATCCTTCTCTTGCAAGCCGGCCGGCCCAACGGCGCCAGCATCTTCGCCGCCATGCCCGGCATCGATGACGATGACGCGCGGCAGCGGGCGCTGTTCGCCGCCGCCCTCGGCCCCGGCCGCCGCCGCTTCCGCTGGCTCTTGCGCCGTCTCAATTGGGCTGACGCCAGATTCGCCGTCCGGCTCTGCCGGCGCGCTCTCAAGAATGGGTTCGAACAGTTCATCTTGGAGCAAGGGCATGGATGCGGCCGGCTCGTCTGGCGGCGCTTCGGCAGGCATAAGGGCTGCGTTGGCCGTCAGACCGAAGCTTTCCTCCAGCAAGAGCGGAATGTCGCGCAGCGCAATATAGAAAGTACTGCCGTCCTTCCGCAGCGCGCGGGTCAGCGTGGCTCTACCAGAAGGCGTACTGATTACCGTGTCGTTGGCGTAAGCGGATGCAACGGCGCCCTCGTAAGCGATGGTCATCCGGCTGCCGCTCGCCGCAAAGTCGATGCCCAGGGCTTCTGCCATCGCGCCGAGCGGGACCATGGCCTCGCCCTCAATGGTGCTTACGCTGAGGCTGGCTTCCTCGCCGCTCTGTTCCAACGTCACGCGGGCCGTCTGCGCATGCGCAATGTAAGGCAAGAAAGAAAGGCAGGCGGCGGCATAAAACCACCGGCATGTACAGGAAAGAAAGGGCATGCTGCGCGCCATTACTGAGCCGGTCCTTGGTTCTTTTTCAGATTCTGCATGCGCTGCTCGACAATGACGCTCTCGGCAGGGGAGCGCGGCTCTCCCTCAGGTCGCGGCAAGGTGAAGAATAGGGCGGCGCCGATGAGGACCAATAGGGCGACAAGGATAACTGCTCCAATGGTGTCCCGGTTGGACATGACGCCTCCTGCCTCTTAATGATCAAGCAGCTCAAGCGGCGGCGCCGAACAGAATGCGCGTTAGAAGCCTCGGCGCTTTTGCGACAGCGCACTGCGCACAGTGCCGCCGAACTCGACCTCTTTCTTATCGGGCAAATGAATCTGGGAGATCTGTTTGGCGAATTCGGCATTGAGCCGCTGCAGATCCTTTTGGGTCAGTTGCCGCTTGATCTGTTCTTGGACTTCCTCTTCCGAGAGCTGCTTCAGCATGCCCTGGTCGACCATGCGTTGAATACAGTCTATCTCTACACCGGATTTCTCGACAACTTCTTTCGTATGCGCATGCGGGTTCGTGCGCAAATACTCCCGGACCTTTTCATAGTCGGCTTCTTCCTCGGCCATGCACTCTGGATGGACGGGGCCATCGTCGGAGTTGAACAGCTTTCCGCTTCGCGGGCATTTGGTAAGTGGCATCGTGTCTATCCCCCACGCGGTTTTCCGAGTTGCACCGAACGGCTACGCAGACTCGGATCCTCGACGCTTTCGCTCTAATGTCTGCCGCACGCTCTGGCCGAGCGCGACCGGCTTTTTCGGCTTGGCGCGCAGATCATTGATTTCCGAACCCAGTTGCTGATGGAGACGCAGGGCTTCCATTTGGTTGATGTTGTGCTTCGCCACGGCTTTGCGCTCGTGGTGGTCAAGCAGGCGCACCATTTGCTGGTCTACCATGCGTTCCATGCACGACGCGCTAATGCCAGTGGCAATCATGACTTCACTGTGCGTGGCATCAGGGCAGAGCAGCAAGTAGTCGCGCACCTTCTGATAGTCGGCTTCTTCCTCAGCGATGCAGTCCGGATGAACCGGGCCATCCCGATCGTCGTAAAGCTTGCCGCTGCGCGGGCATCGCGCAAGTGCCATATCGCCTCTCCTCGGTGGTTACGGCAAATGTGCCGCTGTGTGCTCGTTGGGCCAATCGTAAAGAATGGAGGCCGCGTCAATATTGACATTGCCCAAAATGCCGGCCTTGACGACACGTCCATCGGGACCGATATTGACGCCGGCACGGAGCGAACGAATCGGGCGGCCGGCGGCATCACGCAGCGCGCTCGAGCGGCTGGCGTACTCCACGCTAATCCAGGTGCGCTCGCGGACAGGATCGCCAAGGCTGGGGTCGCCTTCGTCCATGCCAACAATCGAGAGCGTGGCGCCGGGTGCAAACAGATAGCTGTCCTCGACGCCCTCAGGACGAAGAAAAGCATGTTCGTGCTGGCGCCGGGAAAGGCGCTGACAAAGACTGCGGCGGGCCGCCTCAATGTCCGTGGGCGAGCCGGTTTGCAGGCGTACTTTCTGCAAGCGTTCTTGCATCCACTGAGTCATGGCGATGACGGTATCGCAGTCGCCATCTTGCACCGCTTGGGCATAGTGCAGCGCTTGCGAATTCTGGGGCATTCCGGGGGAACCGGGACCACTCGTGTCAGCGGCGTCGGCCGCCTCGGCGATTGCCGTGGCGTCGCCAGGCTCCGTCTGCGCCGCGGAGGACGCCGATTCCGAATGGGAAACATGCGGGGGCGCGCTGCCTGCTTGCTGTATAGGGCTTTCTGCCGATGCAATTCCCAGCACATACGCGAGCAAAATGCCACACGTGCCGAGGCTCGCCACCAGAATAAGGAGCGCTCCAAAATGTCGATGCCGGTCAGTGGCCAATGCCTGCCTTCTCCCCCGTCCGCCTTTACACAGCTCCGCGCCGTTACAACAAGCGCGCCAGAACCCGAATCGAGTATACCCGGATTTCTGGACCCGCGTCCGCCGTCCGAATCGCTCCAATCACCATCAAGAGTTTACAACATAATCGGGTTGAACGCTACTATAAAATCCATTAAAGCAGGATTTATACTGGCAAAGGAGGGCGTTTTTTGCGCCTAACGGCGATGGGTCCATGCGGGTTGGGCATATTTTTCAGCGACGAGTTGCCGGGCATGTTCGTGTTCCCATTGCGTGAACCCTTCGCCGGTATCTTCAGCAAGGAAGGCCGTCTGCAACGTGCTGCGCAAAACGTCGGGGGTCAGGGGCAGCACGGCAAGGAAGTCTTCATGGATTCGTGCGCCACGATAGTCAGGCCGAACGGCGGGCTCACGGAGGCAGCGGTCCATATGCCGCAGCGTGAGGCTATGCGCCTCGAGGTGAAGCAACGTGCCGTGGTGCAGCATGGCACGCTTGCGCCGTTTCTGCGCATTGCCGGAGATTTTTCGTCCCGCCACGGCAATATCGCTGATGCCCTCGATCGATGCGTTGATGCCGCGGCGTTTTAGCGCGCCGACGATCGTGCGCAGGATGAAGCAGTAGGACTTGTGCAATCCCCGCACTTGCGGGTAGGCGTCGTAAGGGAGTGCCAGCACATAGTTGAGGCTGCCCGGACCTTGCAAGACGGCGCCCCCCGCGGAACAACGCCGTAGAATAGGAATGCCGTCATCGCGGCAAAGCGCCTCGTTCGCCTCGTCTTTCAAGACTTGCGCCGTGCCCAGCACGACGAAAGGGGTTGGACTCTCCCAAAAGCGGAGGGTCGCCGGGGCGTGTCCATCCTCGACGGCATCCAACAGCGCCTCATCGTAGGCCAGGTTTTCGGCAGGTTCGCCGCTGGACCAATCGATGAGGCGCATCAAAACGGAGACAGCGTCTTCAGTTGTTGCCGCTAGACGGCAGCGGTTTCCGGCTGCCCGGGCGGGAGGCAGGCGCAGTTCAGGTTGCGCGCGGCCCCTACTTCATCCAGCCGCTTGACGGGCAGCGTGGTGGGCGCGGCATGCAGCGCATCGGGGTCGCTGTCGATCTTCGCATGGATTTCGAGCATGGCGTCCACGAACTCATCGAGGGTTTCCTTCGACTCGGTCTCGGTCGGCTCGATCATGATGGACTCTTTAACCGTGAGCGGGAAGTAGACCGTGGGTGCATGGATGCCGTAGTCGAGCAGGGCCTTGCCGATGTCGAGGGCGCGTATGCCGCGCTTGGCCTCGGGCGTAGCCGTGAAGATGCACTCATGCAAGCAGCGGTTGCCGAACGCGGGGGTATAGGTATCCTTCAAGCGCGCGAGAACGTAGTTCGCGTTGAGGACGGCGATTTCGGAGACTTCCTTAAGGCCTTCCGCGCCGAGATGACGCATATAGGCGAACGCGCGCACAGCCATCATGAAGTTGCCGCAATAGGTCGCAATCCGGCCGATGCTGTGCTCAGGCGTCATGTAGCCATAGGAGCCGTCCTCTTCCTGGATGACGCGGGGGCCGGGAAGATAGGGCATGAGCCGCTCGCTCACGCCGACGGGTCCGGAGCCCGGGCCTCCCATGCCGTGGGGCGTGGCGAAGGTCTTATGCAGGTTGTAGTGCATGACGTCGAAGCCGAGATCGCCCGGCCGCGCCACGCCGAGAATGGCGTTGAGGTTGGCCCCGTCGTAATACAGCAGCGCGTCCGATGCATGCAGCAGGTCGGCGATGCGCTTGACATCCGGCTCGAACAGCCCATGCGTGTTCGGGCATGTGGTCATGAAGCCGGCGATGTGGTCGCCCATGACCTTTTCGATTTCCTCGTAAGGCACGGTGCCATTCGGACCCGACGGCACCTCGACGATCTTGAAGCCCGCGATGACGGCGCTCGCGGGATTGGTGCCATGCGCGCTGTCGGGCACGATGATGGTGTCTTTATGGGTATTGCCCCGCTGGCGGTGATAGGCCGCGATCAGCAACGTGCCGGTCAGTTCGCCATGCGCGCCCGCGATAGGCTGAAGGCTCGCTTCCCGCATGCCCGCGATTTCCGCGAGCATCGATTCGGTCTTATGCAGAATCTCGAGGACGCCTTGAACGCTGTCTTTGTAGACATCACAAGAGCCGAGGTGCGGGTGCATGTTGGCATAGCCCGGGAGATTAGCCACGGTCTCGGCCATCTTCGGGTTGTACTTCATCGTGCAGGAGCCAAGCGGATAAAAATGGGAATCGATGCCGAAGTTGCGACGCGACAGATTGGTGTAATGCCGCACGACGTCAAGCTCGCTGACCTCGGGCAGCTCGGCAGATTCGCCGCGCTTCAACTCCTCGGGCAACGAAGCTTCCGGAACGTCAAGGGCATCGAACGTGATGGCGCGCCGGCCTGGGCGCGACTTTTCGTAGATTAGTTGCATACGGCCTCCAAAGCAGACGCGAAGGCGTCGAGTTCTTCCCGGGTGCGCTTCTCGGTGACGGCGATGAGCAGATCGTTGGGTTCGCCCACGCCAAGGCATTCGAGCGGCAGCCCAGCGGCATAGCCTTGTTCAATCAGCCGCTCGACTGCCGTGTGCGCATTCATCGGCAGGCGCACGGCGAATTCGTTGAACGTCGGGCCGTCGTTCAGGATTGTGGCGAATCCAGCGACCTTAGCTTTCAGGTATTCGGACTTGCTGTGGCACTGCACAGCGAGTTCACGGAAGCCTTCGCGGCCCAGAAGGCTGAGGTAGATGAGCGACCGCAATGCAATCAGGGCTTCGTTCGAGCAGATGTTGCTCATGGCCTTGCCGCGGCGAATGTGTTGCTCGCGGGCCTGCAAGGTCAGCACGAAGCCGCGTTTGCCA
>CAZLBS010000113.1:5818-8914 GCA_964557505.1 uncultured Nitrospiraceae bacterium
CGTCGCCATGATGCCGAGGTAGGGCCCGCCGAAGTTGAGCGGCGTGCCAAGGCATTGCCCTTCGCCAATGACGATGTCGGCATCCATTTCGCCTGGGGTTTTCACCAGTCCGAGCGACACCGGATAAACGGACATCACAAGCAACGCACCGGCTTCGTGGCAGCGTTCGGCGAGCTTCGCGTAATCCTTGACAGTCCCCATGAAGCCCGGGTTCTGAACGATCACGCAGGCTGCATCGGTGGGGTCGTCGCTACCGGCGACCAACTCCGCCTCGAGGTTCGCCATGTGGGTGCGCAGCAGTTCGACGTAGCGCGGATTCACCGACTCGTCGACGGCGACCTTCTGCTTGTTGGTGACGCGCACGGCCATGGTTGCTGCTTCGAACACAGCGGTGCCGCCGTCGTAGAGCGAGGCATTCGCGAACTCCATGCCCGTCAAGCGGCAGATAGCGCTTTGGTATTCGTAAATGGACTGTAGCGTGCCTTGGGCCGCCTCGGGCTGATACGGCGTATAGGCGGTGTAGAATTCGCCGCGCGAAGTCAGGGCATCGACGGCGGACGGAATGAAGTGATCATAGGCGCCAGCGCCGATATAGCAGGTGAGGTTCGAGGCGCTCTTGGCCGCAATCTTCTCCATCATGGCGCGCACGGCCATTTCGCTTTCGCCTGGCGGCAAGTCCCACGACTTCGCCCGCAGATCAACGGGGATGGTGGAGAACAATTCTTCGATGGTATCGGCGCCGATGACATCCAGCATCTCGCGCCGTTCGGTGTCAGTCGCAGGGACCCAACTCATAAATTTAGTGATCCTCTTCTTCTACGAATTTGGCGTAGGCCGTGGCGTCCATCAAGCTCTCGACGTCGCTTTCTACAACACCTTCAAGCTTGAAGAACCATCCCTCTCCGTAGGGGTCGCTGTTAACGAGTTCGGGGGCATCTTCCAACGCTGCGTTGGCCTCGCTGACTGTCCCGCCCGCGGGGGCATAAATGTCGCTGGCGGCCTTGACGGATTCGACACTGCACACGGAGTCGCCCTTGCTGACGCCCTTTCCGGATTCGGCCAGTTCAACAAAGGTGACGTCGCCAAGCTGCTCGGCGGCGTGCGAGGTGATGCCGACAGTCCAGACGCCCCCGTCATTGCGAATCCACTCGTGTTCTTCGGTATATCGGCAGTCTTCGGGAAACATGATGCTCTCCACGTTATGTGCCGCCGCCTAAGCGCGGCAGGTCCCCTCGGTATAGAACGGCATTTCCGTCACAGTCACGTCGAGATCGCGCGGACCAGCTTGCAGCACCGTGCCGGGGGCGGCCAAGTGCGGCGGCATGTATCCGAGGCCGATGCCGTGTCCTAAGCTCGGCGCGAATGTGCCGCTGGTCACGACGCCGACGGTCTCTCCCCCATGCTTCAAATCCATGTCATGGCGCGGCGCGCGCCGGCTGCCGGTCTTAAAGCCGGCGATGACGGGATAACCGCCTGCCTCGCGCTGATTGACCACTGCATCTTTGCCGATGAATTCGCCCGCGAAATCGATGAATGGCTCGAGCCCCGCGCTGAGCGGGCTCGTCTCTGGCCCCATATCCTGGCCGCTCAGAAGATATCCCACCTCTGTCCGCAGCGTGTCCCGTGCGCCGAGACCCGCTGGCTGCACGTTGGGCTGGGCCAGCAACTCCTTCCAGAGCGCTACGGCCAAGTCATTGGGCACAAAGATTTCGTAGCCCAGTTCGCCGGTATAGCCAGTGCGGCTCAGAATGATCTCGGCCCCGTGCCAACTGGTGCGGCACAGGTTGAAATACTTGAGATGAGCCGCGGCATCCATGCCGATCGTTTGCAGCACATCGCGCGATTGCGGCCCTTGCACGTCAATCTTCGCCGTGTCGAACGTGACGTCATTGATGTCTTCGTGCGCGCCGCAGAAGAGCTTGCTCACATCGTCGAGGGCGCCCGCATTGGTCACCACGTACAGCTCGTCTTCGGCCATTCGGAAGGTGATGGCATCGTCGACGAATCCGCCGCGCTCGTTGAGCAGGGCCCCATACCGCGCCCGGCCCACCTTGACCTTTTCAACATTCGAGATGACGAGATTGTTGTAGGCCGCGATGGCCTGCGTCCCCTTGACGGTGAATTCGCCCATATGGGAGCAATCAAAGATTGAGCATGCCGTACGCGTATGGAGGTGTTCGTCGACAATGCCCGCATATTGAACGGGCAAGGCCCAGCCGTTGAAGTCGACAATTTTTCCGCCGGCGGCGAGGTGTTCGTGATATAGCGGCGTGTGGTGCACCCGACATCCTTCCCGGGGTGCGCGCGTATTGAATGGGAGAAATCCCGCGCGTCCCCTGTGTGCGTTAGCAAGAAAGGATACTGCGGGGGTGATTTGGATGCAATCCACTAGCGGTTGATACCGCGTAGCGCGGTAGACGATTTTGCCCGTATTGCGGGGCTATCAGGCGAGCAACACCCCTTCGGCCATGAGGCCAGGGCCAAAGGCTAGCGCAAGGCAGGGCGGCTGTGCCCCCGCTTCGCGCAAACGCTGCAGAATAAATAGTATGGTTGGCGACGACATGTTGCCAAAGTCGCGCAATGTTTCACGTGATACGCCAAGGGCTCCGCCGGGCAAATCGAGGGCCTGGGCCACGCCATCCAAAATCTTCGGCCCGCCCGGGTGCACCGCGAACGAATTGATGTTCTCAAGGGTCAATCCGTGCTTGCCCAACCAGGCGTTTACCCAGGGGGCAAGATGTTGCTCGATGAGGGCGGGCACCTCGCGCGAGAGCGTCATGACGAAGCCATGCGTGCGCACGCGCCAGCTCATCGCGTCTTCCGAATCTGGGATAAGGCATGAAGCAGTGTCGCGTACCTGCCAGGCAGCGCGTTCGCCATTAGGCCTATGGCCTTCTCCCGCAAGGACCATTGCCGCGGCGCCATCGGCAAACAGTGCATTGGCGACCAGCTGCTCGGTGTGCGGGCCATAGTGGTAGTGCAGGCTGCACAGTTCGACGGCGCAAAGAAGCACCACCGCTTCTGGCTGGCTGTCGGCAATGCCGCGCGCGGTGCGAATGCCGTTCAAGGCGCCATGGCAGCCCATGAAGCCGACAT
>CAZLBS010000114.1:0-8864 GCA_964557505.1 uncultured Nitrospiraceae bacterium
AATCCACCAGTTGAGGTCATCTGTCGTCGTTACATCCGGTATCACGGCCTTGTTTGAGAAGGCCTCTGCGATGACGGCATGGGCCACGCGATGCACATGCTGATACACACGGATTTCTTCTTCGGAGCGCGCCTCCAGGAAACCGGTGCGGAGGTCTTCCGTGTCCACGAGTCTTCCGTCAAGGCCCGCGTCAAGGATGTCCCCGAAGAAGCCCTTGCGGTCAGGATGGACGCCAATACGCTTCGGTTGGAGACGCTCGAGCAGGGCGGATAGAGCGTCTTCGCTGCTCGTATGCTCTTGAACAGACGAGCCGCTCTGCACATAGACAAGAACATCCGGCTCTTCCATGACACATCCGTCGTAATTCGCGGGCACCAGGGAGTAATAGAGCGCACCTTCGTCACGCGAGACGAGCCATGCATCCACATCAACGCGCGCAAGCACATCTGGCAAGACATTCTTCTTGCGCCACTGTAGCCATTCCTCTTGCTTGAGGACCTGCTGGCGCACCGAAGCGATGTTCTCGATGTCGCCTGCATGTTCAATGGCATGTGGCTGAGATGGCTGCTGCGCGAACGCCCCGAAAGCGCACCCGAGAGCGGCACATACAATCCAGGCGAGAGTTTTCGCTGACGTCATGATAGGGAGACTCCCTGTTGCGACGCGGTCAGGGGATGGCACACGTCAATGCATGTACTGGCCGCCGTTCACGTAGAAGCAGGCGCCGGTCGTGAATTTCGCGCCAACAATGGCATCGACCATGTGCGTGACGTCCTCGAATGCTCCGAGGCGCTGCATAGGCAAGGTGGACAATTCCTTTTGCAGGCCTTGCTCTGTTTCGAGGTGATAGCGCTCGATGACTTCGCGGGTGCCAACGGAGCCGGGTATCAGGCAATTCACGCGAATGCGCGGAGCCAGCTCCAGGGCCATGCACTTCGTGAGCGAAATGATGCCGCCCTTGGCGCTGCAGAAGTTTGCGCCGTTCCTGCGCCCGGCCTGCCCGCAGGCTGCACCGAGATTAATGATGACACCTTCATTGGACGGATTGTGCAAGACAAATTCCTGACCGCAGATAAAGTGGCCCTTAAGGTGTGCTCCGATGACGGTGTCCCATGCCTCGTCCGTGATGTCCGTGAATGGCGCGTCCTTGTTGACGCCAGCGCAATTGATGAGCACATCTACCCGGCCGAAGGTTTCGATCGCTTCATCAAACATGCGCCGCACCTGGTCGCGCTTGGACACATCGGCCTTGCAGAGAAGTGCGTTCGGACCGTTGCGCGTGTCGAGTATCTCGTTGGCCAGGGCGGCGGCGCCGTCCTCGAAGAGATAGTTGGCAACCACGCGCCAGCCAGCTGCGGCGTAGTGCCGTGCAAGGACTTCGCCGAGCCCTGTCGACGCGCCTGTAATCACCACTACTTTCGATTCTTCCATGTTTGGCCTCTCGTTATGCACAGGGCAGCAGGGCATGCCTGCGTCTACTTGAGCGCATATTCCTTCAGCGCACCCTCGTCAATGCCGACCCCAAAGCCGGGGCCTTCGGGGACGGGCAGACAACCTTCGACGAGGCGCAGGGGCTCAGTCAGGATGCTGCCGTCCACTTGGGTCAGTTCGGTGAATTCGCTGGGTATGGGATGGTTTCGCATGGATGCCGCGAAATGGATTTTCGCAACAGCGCTGATGCCCGGTTCCAGTTCTGTTCCTGCGATGCAGATCATGCCCAGGGCCTCGGCTGTCGCCTCCAGTTTCTTGGCAAGATGCAGTCCGCAGGTCTTGGCGATCTTGAGGTTCAGCAGGTCGCATGCCTTGTAGTCATGCAGCCGCACGGCATCCTGCGGCGTCCACACGCTTTCATCCGCCATGACGGGCACATCGAGCTTCGCGCGGATGTGGGCCAGACCGGGAAGGTCCCACGTCGGTATGGGTTGCTCGAGAAGTTGCAGGTTGCACTCCGCTACGGCGCGCATGACGCGCATCGTGCCAATGGTCGTCCATGCGGCGTTCGGATCAAGACGGAGCCCTGCTGCTGGACCGACGGCATCGCGCACGGCATGAATCCGCGCGATGTCCAACTCCATGTCGTCGGAGCCCTTAATCTTGATGGTGCGAATGCCCATCGCGAAGACTTTGCTCGCGCTTTCCCCCATGCTCTCGGGAGTGTCGATGCCGATTTCGGAGGCCACTTCCACGGCATCCCGAAACTTGCCTCCGAGGAGTTGGTATACAGGCACCCCGAGCACCTTGCCCAGCAGGTCATGCAGCGCCAGGTCGATACCTTCCTTCACACAGGTAATGCGTGCCAGGATCTGGTCGAGCATCAGCATGAGGCGGTTAATGTTGCGCGGGTCTTCGCCGATGAGGGCGGGTGCGGCGTAGTTGTCGATCATCGCGAGGATCGATTCCCAACTCTCGCCGTAGAACTCGGGCTCCCATGCGCACGCCTCGCCGATGCCCGTGTGGCCGCTGTCGGTATGAATCTTGACGAGCACCGCGTTGGAGCGGTCAAAACTGGTGTAAGCATCGGCGAAGCCCTTGACCGGAATGCCATACGCAAAGGTCTCGACATGCGTGATCTTCATAGCACCGTTCCCACGGCGGCAGGGGCAATGGGAGGTATCTTCGCTTTCATCCAGTCTGCGGTGTTGTGAAAATTGGCGACGGCAGAGCCTGGCGCCACCAGCTCGTCGCAGGCCGTACGCACATCATCCGAAAGGGTCGTTTCCAGAAGTGGCACGAGGGGTTCCAGCTGTTTCCAGGTACGAGGCCCGATGAGCGGCGCGGTAATGCCGGGCTGGTCCTTGCACCAGAGCACGGCCAATTGCGCTGGCGACAAGCCAGCCTGCTTCGCCAGCTCGGAGAAAGCGTGGCCGACCCGTATGCCCTCCGGCGTGACGCGGTCGGCGTAGAAACCGCCACGGAGCGCCGCACGTGAATCTTCGGGGAAGCTTTTCGAATCACTGTAGCGTCCGGCCAGCACGCCCATGGCCATGGGCGCCCACGTGATCACGCCGACGCCATGTCGCTCGCAGGCAGGCAGGAGTTCATTCTCGATGCGCCGGTCGAGCAGGTTGTACGGTGGCTGCTCCGACACGAATCGGGCATAGCCCTTCATTTCGCTGATAAGTATGGCCTCGACCACTGCCCATGCCGGGTGCGTGCTGCAGCCGATATAGCGGACCTTTCCCTGCGTGACGAGGTCGTCAAGCGCGCGCAGGGTTTCGTCGATGGGGACATTCGGCGATTGCCGGTGCAATTGATAAAGGTCGATGCAGTCCGTTCCCAGCCGCTTCAGCGATTTTTCGCACGCCCGCATGATATTGAGGCGGGTGTGACCGTGCTGGTTCGGGCCCAACTCGGGCTTGTGTTCCTCCAGGGTATAGCCGGGGCGCCGCTGCCCATGGTCCACCTTGGTTGCGACCAAAACCTGCTCGCGCACGCCCATTTCCTTGATGAGCGCGCCAATGATGCGTTCGCCTTCACCGTCGGCGTAGACGTCGCCCGTGTCGATGAGGTTGATCCCTGCCTCGAGCGCCCTCTTCAGGATCATGCGGCATTCCTCGGGCGGCGTCGGATCGAGGAAGTTGTCGGTGCCAAGGCACAAGGGCGATACGAGGACGCCCGTTCTTCCCATGGGTCGATACTCCATGCCTTACAGGTCCTTTCGTAGCATTGACTGGCTACATCAGCCCGAGCTTGCGTGGCAAAAACAGTGTGATTTCAGGAACGAAGGTGATAACGGCGAGTGCAATGGCCAAGACGATGAGGAACGGCAAAATGGGCCTCACCACGCGTTCAATGGGAGTCTCGCTGACTCCGCAGGCCACGAACAGGCAGATCCCGACGGGGGGCGTGATCATGCCGAGCCCCACATTGGCCGCCACGAGGATTCCGAAATGAATGGGGTCTATTCCGAGGGCCGTGGCGATAGGCACCAGGATCGGCATCAGGATGAGAATCGGCGGCAGTCCGTCCATGACCATGCCGAGCACGAAAAAGACCACGTGCACCAGCAGTATAAACACGATCCAGTTGTTGGCATGGGCGGTGATAAGCTCGACCAGGATGTAAGGGATACGCTCGTAGGCGAGCACAAACGAAAACATGGAAGCTGTGGCCAGCACCAGCAAGACCACGCCCGAGAGGGCGCCTGTTTTCAGCAGCACTTCGGGAAGATCTTTCCAGGCGAGTTCGCGGTAAACGAAGAAGGACACGACGAAACCATACACGACGGCGACCGAAGCGGCCTCGGTGGGCGTGAAAATGCCGCCGTATATGCCGCCGAGAATGATGATGACCATGAGGAGCGGCAGCAACCCGTCGCGCAAGATCTTGATGCGCTCGGGCCATGCGGGCAAGTCGACCAAGGGCAAGCCCATCTGGCGGGAGAAGCCATAGGCGAGAGCCATTACGGCCAGGCCACTGACAATCGCCGGGAGAATGCCTGCAGCAAACAAGCCCGCAATGGAAATGCCGGCGACAACGCCGATTATGATGAGGTCAATCGCCGGGGGTACGAGGGTTGAGACGCCACCCGCCGCGCAGAGGATGGCGGTCGAGAATTCAGGGGGATAGTCTCGCCGCTTCATGGCCGGCATCGCCACCGAGCCGATTGCCGCCGTGTTGGCGCTGGGGGAACCCGAAATGCCGCTCATGAGCAGCGTAGAGAGAATAACGACCAGGCCCAGCCCCCCGTGGATGCGCCCGACGAAGAGGAGTGCGAGGTCGACGATGCGGCGGGCGAGCCCTCCATGGGCCATCAATTGCCCCGCAAGAACAAAAAGCGGAATGGCCAGCAAGGGAAACGAGTCCAGGCCGGAAAGGTATTTTTGCGGCAGCATGATGAGGATATCGGGGGACAAGTAGACCATGCCGGCGACGGCGGCCAGGCCGAGCGCCATGGCGACAGGCACCGACAACGCCATGGTAATAATCAGGGCTGCGCTGAGAACGATCAGTACATCCATGGCTGGTCACGCTCCTCCAGCCGCCGCGGTGCGCTTCCATTCGAGAACCGCCTCACGCGTGATGTAATAGACCATAAGCGCGCCCCCCACAATCATGGAGGCACTGGGAATAGCGCGCGATAAACCTGTGCCCGGGCCAATAGCGTCGGACACCGTGATGGTGTACTGAATGGCCTGCCAGATGAACAGAAGCAGGAAGCCATTCATCAACACGGCAGTCGCGGCCACGACCATGCGGCGAAGCGCGCCCGGGATCTTGTCCACGGCGAACATGATGACGAAGTGCGTGCGGGTCTTGAAGGCATACGCGGCACCGAGCGAGGCGAGCCAGACGAACAGGTAGCGGGCGAGTTCTTCCGTCCATGCAAGGGACCATTGGAAGACATACCGGAACAGCACCTGCATAAAGGTAATGATCACGATTGCGACGAGCAGGCCGCACAGGCTGTATTCGAGGGGACCCATGATGGCGCTCAACGGAGCTTGCGGGCGCATGGCCGGCTGGTGCTCTTCGGCCATCCCGCTCATTGCTCGACCACCTCGCGCACGAATGCTATCCCGCCCACGCGCTCGGCGTTGCGTTCGTAAACAGCTTGCTCTTCAACACGCCTGCGAAACGCCGGGCCGTCTACCTTGTTGAATTCGAGGCCCAGTTCGAGCAGTTGTGTGTAGGCCTCAGCGGTCTTGCGTTCCATGGCTTCGCGCTCTCCCGCCACGGAGAGGCGGCCGGCCCGAAGGACCGCCTCCTGCATCTCGGGCGTCAGCTTGTCGAATTGCTTTCGGCTGAAGAGCAGGGCCACAGCAAGGTAGAGGTGCTCCGTCTGCGAGACATAGCGGGTCACCTCGTAAAACTTCTCCACGAGCAGGTCCGTATTGTCGCTTTCCCCCCCATCGAGCACGCCTTGTTGGACAGCGCTGTAGACCTCGCCGAACGACATCGTGGTGGCTTGCGCGCCAATGGCATTGAACGCATCGACGACGATCGGGCTGCCGATAACCCGGATTTTGAGCCCCTCCAGGTCGGCCGGGGCGGTAATCGGCCGGTCAGCATTCCAGACGTTTCGAACACCCGAGAACCACCAGCCGAGCACAATGCAGTCGAGTTCCTCCTCGAGGCGCGCGGCGATGCGGCTGCCAACCGGGCCATCGAGGACTTTGTAAAAGTGCTCGAGGTCGCGAAAGAGAAAGGGAAAGTTCAGGACGTCGGCCTCCGGCACGTAGCTGGCGAGGGCGGCGGCGCTGGCGGGGGTAGAGGCAATCACGCCCAGTTCGATCATTTCGATCGATTCCTCCTCACTGCCCAGCTGGCTGCTGGGAAAAATCTCGACATCGACCGGGCCGCTCACCGATTCCTGGATCACATCGCGAAAGCGCTTATAGCCCTCCTGATACGGGTGCTCCTCGTTTCCGTTATGCGAGACCTTGAGGATTACGGTGGCGCCCGAGGGGCTCAACGGACCGCACGCAGCCGTACAAAGCAACCCAGCAACGATTCCTGCGAGCGGCACAAGATGCCTTATTGGGTATGGCATTGCGCTCATGCGGCTACTCTTCCGGAGGCACCAGGAACAGCGACCAGTAAGACTTCTGCCCCGGTTCCCGCTCGAGCCGAACGGGCACGCCGCCCTTGTAGACCATGCTGACCTTTCGCAGATTGGAAATATGCTCGAGGGGGTTGGCATCCAACACCACGATGTCGGCAATCTTGCCGGGCTCCACCGTGCCCAACTTGTCATCGACCTGCATCAACTCGGCGCAATGGCGGGTTGCCGCCACCAACGCCTGCATCTCCGTCATACCGGAAAGAACGAACTGCTCGATTTCGAGGAGGCCTATTTCGCCGAGTGGATTCGAGTCGCCTCCGGGGAGAATCTTGACGCCCTTGGCAAGGGCCTTTTGGAAGATTTCCCGCTGCAGCCCGGCCATTTCGGGCGAGCGCTCATCCGCGTACGCCACCATCACCCGGCCTTCAACGACCTCGGGGTCTATTTCCATCTCGACTTCCCGTACGAAGGCCTCGCGTTCCTCAATGAATGCGGCGCTCAGATTGCACACGATCGTCGGGATGTAATAGGTGCCCTTCTCGGCCATGAGTTCCAGCGTCTTGTCGGTAAGTCCGTAGCCGTGCTCGATGCTGTCGACGCCCGCCTCGACCGCCCAGTAGGACGATGGCTCACCGGAATGCGACGTGATGAGCAGACCGAGGCGATGTGCCTCATCCACTGCCGCCTGGATTTCCTCCTTCGAAAAGGCCGTATCCATGATCTTGATGAGGTCGACGCCGTTCTTTTCGTGCTCGCGCACGGCCTGCGTTACGGCGACGGCACCATCGACCTGAATGGCCACCGGGCCTACGGGATGCCAGCCGTGTCCGCCGGTCGATGTCAGCGGATTGCCGGAGGCGAATATGCGGGGACCCACGAAAACTCCGTCCGCGAATCCGTCTCGCCATGCGACGTCGAGATAATCTCGTTCGCCGACGACCCTCAGCGCTGTAAACCCGCGCCGCAGCGCGTCCATGGCATTGCGGCCCGCACGAATCGCCGACTTCCCGACCGGTTCGTCCGGAAGAATGTTCATCGGGTCCGGCAGGAGGTCATCGAGGTGCGAATGCATGTTCCACAGGCCGGGAATGACGTACTGCCCGCTCACATTGATGACTTCGATGTCTCCAGCCAGATCATCAGCGGCGGGCTCGCCTTCATAGATGGCGTGGATGCTCCCCTCCCGGATCACGATGGTTTGGTTCAATTGTGGCGGCGCATCGGTTCCATCGATAACTGTGCCACCGTGAAGGATACGGTCCTGGGCCCAGGCGGAGCCCGCAAACGCGATGCACACGCAGGCGGCAGCGGCCTGCAGCATCGGTGCCGTGTTCCATGTTCGCCTGATCATGTGCTGCTTCCTTTTCTGCCTCATAGCGTCCAACCTTCTCGGTAAGCGGGCCGCACAAACGCATCGGCCTGCGGCGTATTGGGCGCGCGCATCGCGGCCGCATCCCAAGAAAGGGCTTTTCCCGTTCGCAGGGCCACGGTGCCGAGCAACACGAACTCCGTGAGCGGACCGCCGTAGTCGAAGCTGGCGCTCGGCTGTTCGTTCGCCTTGCACGCGTCGAGCCAGTCCCGGTAATGCCCCGGCGCCCTGGGGATAGTCGCTCTTGGAAGTTCCGGAGGCTGGCCAGTCGCTGCGCCCAGAAGCCTCGGCGCCCCGCCCCAGCCGCCGCAGAGAATCACCCCATCGTCGCCCACGAAGTAGATGCCGTCCTCGTCGAGCGGTTCCCCGGGGGGCAACCCGGCCGGCGGTTCGGGAAGCAGTCCGCCGTCGTACCAGTGGACGCGCAATGGAGGCTTGTCGCCGCGGGCGCCGTAGCTGTAGCGGTAAATCGCCCCGGCCGGCGAAACATTCTCGCTGGAAGGCGTGCCGCTGGCCTCAATTAACTCGGGTTCGCGCAGGTCCAGCGCCCAGAAAGCGGGGTCAAGGTTATGACAGCCCATGTCGCCAAGGGCGCCTGAGCCGAAGTCCCACCAGGCCCGCCAGTTGTACGGGTGGTAGGCGGCGTGGTAAGGCCGCACAGCAGCAGGTCCCAGCCAGGCATCCCAGTCGAGCCCCGGGGGGATATCGGGTGCTTCACCCGGAGTGTCGAAGTATGGTGTCCACGAGCGGGCGCCATCGATGGTCCATGCGTGCACTTCGCGCACGGGCCCTATGACACCAGCCTGAAGCCACTCCACGGTCTGCCGGATACCCTCTCCGGAATGCCCATGGTTGCCCATCTGCGTGGCTACACCAGCCTTTACCGCGGCCTCGGTGACCACACGCGTTTCGTAGATGGAATGCGCTAGCGGCTTTTCACAGTAGACATGTTTGCCTTTCGTGAGCGCGGCCATACATGCGGAAGCATGC